>JAUWNA010000274.1 GCA_030612905.1 Promethearchaeota archaeon | reverse complement strand
AGCAAAAACAATCGCTGATCTTTTTGATTACGGAGAAATCTTTTTATTTCAACCAATCCCCAATAAAAACTCTTTTGCAATCATAACTAATGCAGGTGGTCCAGGGATCATAGCGACCGCCGCATTTGAACGTGAAGGGCTTAAATTTGCCCGATTTACCGAACCAATATTGCATTTGTTGCGAGAGAAATTACCAGCAGAAGCAGCAATATTTAATCCCGTAGATATAATTGGAGACGCTACTCCAGATAGGTATGAATTTACTATAAAAACTATTTTTGGTTTAAACAATGATAACAGCCATGAAACAATAAAAGAAGAAGATGTTACAACACAAGGGGCCCTTATCATAATCAGTCCACAAGCACAAACGCATCCATATGATGTAGCTAAATTAGTGTATGAAATTTCGTCAAAACATTTACAAAATAAGCCAATTGTTTGTTCCCTTATAGGAGGGGTTTCCATGGTTGAAGCAACCAAATATTTAAAACAAAATCATATTCCTTGCTATCCTTTTCCTGAGAGAGCTGCTCAATCTCTTAAAGCATTAGTTAAATATAACCAATTTTTAAATAAATCTGCTCCTGATGCTATAGAAATTCCGAAATATAATGTTCAAAAAGAAAAAGTTAAAGAGATTTTTAATAGCGTAAGAAACGATGAGAGGACGGTTCTTTTAAGTTACGAGACAAGCGAAGTTTTTGAATGTTACGGTATACTTTCTCCAAAGTCAAGGATAGCAAAAACACCCAGAGAGGCAATGGGGTTCCAAAAAGAAATTGGAAATTCAGTAATGAAAATCTCAAGCCCACAAATAATACATAAAACGGATGTTGGAGGGATAATTTTAAACATCGACAGTCCTGAGAAAGCTTTTGAAGCGTTCATTCAAATAGTTGATAATGCAAAAAAGTTTGGTCCACAAAATGCCAAAATTTACGGCGTAGAAATACAAGAAATGGTAAGTTTTAAACAAGAAAAGAAAGTTAACGAGTTAATTATTGGTATGTCCCGCGATGCCCAATTTGGACCGCTGATAATGATTGGGTCTGGTGGGATTTATGCTAATTTTCTTAAAGACGTTTCATTTGCTTTATCTTACAAGTTTACAAGGGATAACGCAGCAGAAATGCTTCAAAAAACAAAGATCTTTAGTCTTTTACACGGAGTCCGCGGCGAAAGCTCTTCAGATATCGAATCAATAATTGAAGTTCTATTACGCCTTTCACAATTAGTTAACGACTTCCCGGATATAATGGAATTAGACATCAACCCCCTTTTAAGTTTTATTAAAGGTTATTCCGCGGTAGACATTAAAATAACAATATCACGAGTATAAAATATCAGAAAATATAAAAAATTAATAATATATAATAAAAATTGAAAAGAAAAAAGGAATCAAAGATGGTAAAATCAATTTATTTATGTTCATTGCGAGAACATGTTGGAAAAAGCCTTTTATCGATTGGAATCATATCAAAGTTACAAGAAGAAGGTAAAAAAGTAGCTTATTTTAAACCAATTGGTATTCCTAAAGGAGCTTTTTCGGATAAAGCTGATAGAGACGTTGGATTTATTCAAAATACAATTTTTAAAACTACATTACCGTACGACATTATTAGCCCTGTATCAATTCCAGATTGTTATTATGTAGATTTAATCGATGTAACTAAAAAAGAGGAAAACCTCCAAATAATTAAAAGCGCGCATGACAAGTTGAGTAAATCATACGATTATATCATTATCGAAGGGGCGCCAAGTATCAAAAAATACATCCGAGTTGGGTTGGACGATATTACAGTTGCCCAAGCTCTAGGAATTAACGAATTGGTTTTTATTCAAACAGAATCGTCAGATAAATGCATTGATAATTTGTTTTTTGCGAAGAAGTATTTTGAATTTAGAAATATAAAGATAAAAGGAGTTATTTTTAACAAGATTGACTACGATTATAAAGCGCGGATTGAAGAACTAGAGGAAAATCATATAAAGCGCTATAACATTCCTATAATTGGCCTCATTGAAAAGAGTTTAGAGTTGTTGTCCCCGCGAGTATCAGAGTTAATGGAAGCCATTGGTGGCGAACTTATAAATCATTCGGCAATTGAAGGGTTAAATTCTATCGTGGAGACATATCTTATAGTTGCAATGAACGTCCAAGCTGCCTTAAAATACTTACATTCAGTAAAAAGAGTAGTAGTAATCACTGGAGGAGATCGTCCAGATATAGCTTTAGCGGCCATCGAAGAAAATGTTTTAGCGTTGATCTTGACAGGCTTTATACAACCAGACGCTAAAGTAATATACGCGGCAAACGAGAAAAAGATACCTATAATCTTAAGTCCATCTGACACCTACACAACAATAAGGAACATGGAACGCGTAAGACCCGGAATTCAAGAGGAAGAAATCAAACTTGTTTTGAAACTCGTAAAAGAACATTTAGATTGGGACATTTTGTTAAAATAATTACAAGTTTAATTTTTTAAATTAAATTTTTTACACAATAATAACTATTACATTAAATACTATACCAATAGGAAAGGAGATATTAGTTTTTCTTCTCTTTTTTATTTTTCTTTCTTGCTTTTTGAACGAAATTCAATGTCCACTATAAGATTTGGAAGGTCGTATTTTTTTAATTTATTTCTAACAGCTTTAAAACCAGAACATTGACCCCATTTAAATTGAGATTCACAATTTTTACAAGTATTATATAACCCATATGCGTGATAAATGTTTAAAAAAGTGAGGAGAATAGTAAAAACTAAAAAAAATATTACATAATTTGTAAAGTCTGAAAAATTAAGAGAGAAAATCCCCCAATATATCAAAGCTGAGCCAAATCCGATAAATATTTTTTGAATAATTTTTATAAATTTAATTTTCGTAACTCCTGTGAAACTTAGGAAAAAGGTTGACATAAACAGAATGCCAAAAATTATCAAATAATTTGAAGGAATTGATTCGTTTATTTTAAAAACTCCAAGAATTATTATCGTTATGAACGAAGTAGGATATCCAATAAAACATCCAATGCAAAACTCATATTTCCCTATTTTAATTGCGTGTCCCTTAAAATTTTCGCATTCTGGATGGTGCCTAAGAAAAAATGAACCAAAACTCTTAATAACTAAAAAAGTTTCTGATAACTTGCTTCTTTTTTTCTCTTTAATTTTCATTATATCGATAAAGAAATATTATCGTTCAAATAAAAAAATTGTTATCGTCAAATTTTGCTTGAAGAAGCAAGATTAAGGCTCTAACTTAAATCGATTGAAAAATTACTAAAAACAATCATTACTTAACAAAATTGTTGGATTTTAGTCAAGAAAAATCTTAAAAATCACATAAAAGTAATATTAATGACTTTTTTATTTATAGATGATTTGTGCTTTTAATGTATATCAGTATTATTTATCAAAAAGAATTAACGATATTGATAATGCAATTTCCGTTTTCGTTCCTTTGACTTTCCGAAATAATTCCCATAATGATCGAAAATGTGCGAAAAAAGTCATGATTTAAATACTAAAAATCATATTTCTATCATAGAAACATAAAAAAATAAAGTTTTGATGAAAAATGGCTGTAAAAGTAAATGAAAGAAATATTGACGATGTGTTTGATGAGGAATATAATAAAATAAGAGAATCTTTATCAGGCTTAAAAGAAATCTTTAAAATCAATTTTTTAGAGAATAATATCTATTATCAATGTGCTACCGATAATCTTGAATCCATACATGAAACAATAATCGATCTATTAAAACATATGTACTCACCTCGAGAAGTGAGAATGAGGTTGCGAGAGATCGAATATGACGAGCTTGAAGCCCAAGAAAGCTACATTTAACAATATTCCTTTTTTAATCGTTTATTAAAAATATTTGTGTGCTTTTCGTCAAAACTGTTACTTATTATTACTGAATTTTTATATTAAGAAAATAAGTTTATATTTTATTATTTCCAAATTGAATTTAATTCCCAAATATCGAGAGAATTTACTTTCACTTTTCCTCCTGTTGTAAATAG
>JAUWNA010000264.1 GCA_030612905.1 Promethearchaeota archaeon | reverse complement strand
ATTCTCAGCAGAAATTTACTTAGAAAATATTGCTAGTTTGGTTGGATTGTCCTACGAAAAAGTACCTGTGCCAGAAAATATAATGATTATACCTCCAAGGCTTCCCATTCTATGTCCTGGATGTGGTCATAGAGCAACTTTCTACGCAATTAAACAAGTAGAAAAGAAGATGAAAACTAAGTTCGTTAATTCGTCGGACATTGGTTGTTACACGCTCGCAGTGTACAAGCCCCTTGAAGGAATAGATACTGAAGTTTGTATGGGGGGTTCTATTGGTTTAGCAAACGGAATTGCTAAAATACAACCGGAGAAAAACCCCGTATTAGCAATATTAGGCGATTCCACATTCTTCCATTCAGGTATACCAGCTTTGATAAACGCTGTTTATAACAAAAATAACATTTTAGTTGTTATTTTAGATAATAGGTCGACTAGTATGACGGGATTTCAAGACAATCCAGGTACAGGTATTACGCTCACAAAAGAACAGGGAATTCGCGTAATTATAGAAGATCTCGTAAAGGGATGCGGCGTATCTCCAGATAAGATTTGGGTTGAAGATTCCAACAATCTAAATAAAACTATTGAAAAGCTAGAAATAGCTATTAAGGCTGAAGGCGTTCGAGTTTTTATTTCTAGACACTTATGTTCTTTAGTAGAAGCAAATCAATTTCGGGTACAACATATTAAACCACCCATAGTAAGAGTAGATCAAGACAAATGCGTTGGGTGCCTTATATGTGTTAATAAATTTGGATGTTCTGCGCTAAATTTTGATGATAGTGAAAAAAAAGTAATAATCGATCAAGATATTTGTAGGGGGTGCAAGGTATGTATCGAAGTTTGCCCTCAAAATGCAATTTATGAGGAGATTGAATCTTAGATGCATAATTTTTTTTTTCCTAAAAGTATAGCCGTAATAGGTGCAACCGCAAATCCTAGAAAGTTCGGAAACGCAGTTACAATTAACATTCTAAAGAATAAAAATTTAGAAAGCGAACTATTTCTTGTAACTCAAAAAAGCACTGAAATTTTAGGATTAAAATGTTATAAAAGTATATTAGAAGTCCCAAAAGATGTAGATCTCGCGATAATTTTAGTCCCTGCAAAAGCAGTTGATGGAGTAATAGATCAATGCATAGAAAAACAAGTAAAGCGCATAATAATAGTTACTGCTGGTTTTGGGGAAATTAATCAAGAAGGAAAAAAGGCGGAAAAAAGAATTGCAGAAAAATGTGCAAAAGTGGGCATACGAGTTATGGGACCTAATTGTGTAGGAATACAAAACCTAGATATAGGGCTTAACGCTTCGTTTATTCAAGCAGCACCACCAGGAATTATTAGCATGATTAGCCAATCTGGTTCGTTCGGTTGTGCCAGTTTTTATGCAATGGAAAGAGAAAATCTCGGATGTTCAAAATTCGCTAATATTGGAAATAAAGTTGACATTTCTTTTGTCGAAGTTCTTGAATTTTTTAGGGAAGATCCTAACAGTCGAATCATTTGTATTTACATGGAAACGATTGAAGATGGAAGAGAATTTTTAAAATCTTTAAAATTTATTGTTCCTATTAAACCAGTTATTGTCTTAAAAGGAGGAAGAACTTCATCTGGAATGAAAGCAGCAAGTAGTCACACAGGTTCGATAGCAACAAATTATAGAATGTTGAAAACATCCATTAAACAAGCTGGAGCAATGTTGTGTGAAAATGCTTCCGATTTTATTACCGCTTTGAAAACCTTCTCTTTTTTACCAGTTCCTAAAGGTGAAAAGATAGGAGTGTTAACTAATAGTGGAGGGAGCTCTGTTTTATTCAGTGATAAAGCGGAAGAATTTAATTTAAAGTTAGCAGAATTCTCTGATACACTTAAAGAAAGAATATCGCCTCATCTTATATCTTTAGTAAAGATTGAGAATCCACTTGATATGATAGGCGTTGCTGGTGAGGAACAGTATTACGAAATAACTAAAGCCATGTTAGAAGATTCAGAAATAGATATAGTTGTTCCTTGTTTGGTAGTTCCCCCTTTCTTAGAAATGAAATCTGATGAGCATTATCGTGGAATAATAAAAGCTTGGAACGAAACTGGGAGGTTAAAACCTATTATACCTTTAATTTTCTTTGGAGAAGATTTTGAAGATCTAAAGAAATTTGCTAAAAAAGAAAAAGCTCCAATTTTTTATACTCCTTACGAAGCGGCATACGCTATAAAAATGTTAGTAGAACGATTGAAACTAAAAAATTAAAGTGGAATTCTTAAAGAAAGTAGTTTTTTTAAAAGACTATTGTTCAAAATCTTCTACTACATCAAAGCCATTCTTTTTTAACACTTCAATCCCATTTTCGTTATCGTCTAATCTTAATACTGTCATTGTTCTAGGTTCTGAGGATTTTTCGGCAAATGTATATAAATATTCAATGTTGAGTTTGTTATCTCCAAGCGTTTTAGCAATGTTATACAATTGAGAGATGTTATCCGTGAGCCTTACTGCTATAACTTCTGTAACTGAATGCATATAATCGTTTTCCTCTAATAACTTAACGCATTTCTCAAATGGTTTAACTAAGAGTAATAATAATCCATAATCTTCTGTTTCAGCAACAGTTATAGATCTGATAAATATTTTATTATCCATAAGGAATTCGAAGAAATTGGCTAGTTGTCTTGGCTCGTTAGGGAGAAACACAGAAATCTGTTTGAGTTTCATTTTTTAATCAAATTATATTAATTTTTATTCGAAATATTATCTTAAATGATAATTGTACTTAATTAAATTACGTTTAAAAATGATACTGAAATAGCGAAAATTGAAAATTTTTAAAGATCTCACTTAATTTTTTAAAGGTAATTTACTTCTGGATTCATATAGCGAAATTTCACTTATTTTTTATCTTAATAATTTGAAATTGGATAAAAGTGGTAAAAATGATTAATTGGGAGGATAAATTTAATGAGCAATTAACATGGACTGCTGAATTGAGAGATAGTTTATATGAAAAAGCAGAATTCTCTCATAAAAAAAATTTATTAGAATTAGGTTGCAGAACTGGCGAACTACTGAAAGAAATTGGAATAAAATATAATTTAAAACTATTCGGTATAGATAATAATAAAAATAAAATCGAATACGCAAGTGCCAATCTAAAGAAAAATCTTATCGATGCTAAGCTCGAAACGATGGATATATTAAATAATAACTTTGAAGATAACTTTTTTGATGTAGTTATTACTTATTGTTATTTCTTATGGGAAATGGACTTAAATTATATTTTAGCAGAAATTCATAGAATTTTGAAACATAACGGAGTTTTTTTGATATTTGGCGAGCCTGATTTTGGAGGAATTATTGAATATCCTGACACGGGATTAAAGAAAGAGTTATACAATAGCCTTAAAAATTCAGGAGCAGACCCCGAAATAGGAAGGAAGATCCCTCAATATTTTTTAAATAAATTTAGACTCGTGGAACATTTTTGTTCAAGTTTTCCATGGATCCCAAGCATAAATAGAGCGAGTTTAGTTAACGATTTAGAACTTTACATAAATAATTTAAATACTAAAAAATTTAATTCAGTTTTGATTATACAAAGTATAGAAAGTGATAAATATTTTTTATTTATCCCAATTTTTGGTTATTATCTTAAGAAGATTTAAAGAATTGATAAAAATAAATGAGTTTAAAAGAGTTTTACGACCACCATAAAAATTTTTCAGCTAGAAATCGTTCTGAATACGATCTTTCTCCCGGAATTAGATGTAAATTCGATTTATTAATAAAAAAAATTGGTAATAGTAGAACCTTTAAAAATGCGATAGATTTGGGTTGTTCAGGAAACTCTCTTCTTTACATCTTAGAAAATGTACAAAATAAATCATATTACGATATATCAGCTATACCTTTAAAGCAATATTCTAAACAAAACCCTTTATGTGGAGATATTGTAAAATTACCGTATAAAAACAATACTTTTGACCTCGTGCTTGCTTTAGATGTGCTAGAACACGTAAAAAATGATGATTTAGCTATCTCTGAAATAAAAAGAATATTAACACAAGGAGGATTTGCTGTAATTACAGTCCCACATAGGATGAAATA
>JAUWNA010000059.1 GCA_030612905.1 Promethearchaeota archaeon | reverse complement strand
TCTAAAATATGTTCCAAAAAGGATCATTCATTAATAGTTATAAAATTTTTCTGTTAAAGATTTATTTATGCAATAATTTTTATAGTCTCATTTTTATCACATTTATAGTAAAAATGCTGAGAAAAACGATTCTTTTTGACTTAAATCATAACGAGATGCTCGATATTGATTTTTCAGATTTTTCAGATCTTTCAAAACTTCTTCAAAATCTAAATCTCAAGATTAAGAAAAACGAGAATAAAGATTTAACGAAAAAACTTTTGGAAAATGTTGATGTTTTAGTTTTGGGCAATCCTATTGACGATTACTTTTCAAACATCGAGATCAAGGACATTGTTAATTACGTTAGAACTGGAGGGAATTTAATTCTTGTAAGTGAATATGGAGCTGATTTTCTTCAAAAGACTAATTTGAATGATATAGCTCCTAATTTTGGTATCCTATTTGAGAAGAATCTTATAAAAGATTCCAATAATCATAATCGTTCAAGTATATTACATATTCAAAATTTTCCGAAAAATAATTTTATTAATGGGTTAAGAGAAGTTGTAATAGGTGGAACTTGTTCCCTCTTCTTAAATAAAGGTGCAAAACCCCTTCTACAAACAGATCAAAATAATTTCTGGTCAGAAATTTTTAATAGCTCTACTGAAGAATGGATAAAGGATAAAGAACAACAACATACAATAGCCGCTTATTCTGAATTTGGGCAAGGTAAGGTCGTTGCTTTTGGCGATATCGATATTTTTTGCAGCGATGATAATATAGGTATTAATACTCTTGATAATCAGAAGTTCTTACATAATATTTTTACTTGGTTGACTGATCCTGTAAAAAGATCAGATGTAATGTCTTTCATTTTAGAACAAATAGGGCAAGTTCAAAACAACGTCAAAGAAATTCATAAAACAATGAATAATGTAATTGAAACAATGAGTATTTTGGAAAAAAGGTTACGTCATTTAGAAGAGAATCAAGATAGCCTTTAATACCTTCAAAAATAACATTTGATTTAAAATTTTAATTTTAATTTTAATAGTTATAAAGACATTAAAGTAATTTTTAATTACAGTACAAGTTTTATTTAAATTAATAAATTTAATATCTATTAGCCCAGAAAAATGCCTTTAAAAACCCCAGAACAGTATTTAGAAAGCATAAAACGACCTGTAAATTTGTATATTTTTGGTGAAAAAGTCAAGGAATTTTGGAATCACCCTATTATAAGACCTTCAATCAATACAGTTATGAAGATTTACGAATTAGCTCAGATGGACGAGTATAATGATCTTATGACCGTTACATCACATTTAACAGGTGAAATTATTAATAGATTTACACATATACATCAATCTGTCGACGATTTAATTAAAAAAGTAAAGATGCAGAGGTTATTGGGTCAAAAAACAGCGTGTTGTTTCCAAAGGTGCGTAGGTTTTGACACCGCTAACGCTTTATATAGCGTAACCTATGAAATGGATAAAAGAAATGGAACTAATTATCATAACCGCTTCAAAAAATATTGGACTGAAGTGCAATCTCAAGATTTGATGGTGGGTGGTGCTATGACAGATACCAAAGGAGATAGAAGCAAACGACCTAAAGACCAACCTGATCCAGACGCTTATTTACATATTGTCGAGGAAAAGGATGACGGAATAATTGTTCGTGGTGCAAAAATCCACCAAACGGGATATTTAAACTCACATAGAGCGATTATTATGCCTACTCTTTCTTTACGACCCGGTGAAGAACAGTACGCTGTAAGTTTTGGCGTTAATACAAATGAAAAGGGAATAACACTAGTATATGGAAGGCAATCGTGTGACACTAGAAAAATGGAACCTGGTAAATTAGACATTGGAAACTTCAAGTATGGTGGTCAAGAAATATTTGCAATATTTGATAATGTGTTTATACCAAATGATCAAATATTTATGAAGGGAGAAATAGAGTTTGCTGGTAAATTAGTTAATCGGTTTGCTGGTTTCCATCGGCAATCCTATGGGGGGTGTAAAGTTGGTGTAGGCGATGTACTCATTGGTGCGTCATCGTTAATTACTGAATACAATGGAACCGAAAAATCATCTCATATACGAGATAAACTCGTAGAAATGGTTCATTTAAACGAAACACTATATTGTTGTGGTATTGCTTGCAGTTCATTAGGGTTCCAGCGGGAAGCAGGAAATTTTGAAATGGATATGCTTTTGGCAAATGTATGCAAACTAAATGTTACTCGTTTTCCATACGAAATAGGGCGGCTTGCTGAAGACTTAGCAGGGGGGCTAATCTGTACAATGCCCTCTGAAGCAGACTTTAAATCGGAGGAAATAGGGTATTTAATTGAAAAATATCTTAATACATGTGAAGAGACATGCGCTGAGGATAGATATAAAGTTCTAAGATTTATTGAAAATTTAACGATGGGCGTGGCTTCTGTTAGCTATAGGACGGAATCAATGCACGGAGCAGGAAGCCCACAAGCGCAAAGGATTATGATATCAAGACAAGCTGATTTGGGGAAAAAGAAAGAGTTAATCAAAGATATTTTGGATATTGAATGATATGGAATATAACATCTAAACCTATATATTATCAGACATATTATTTTACTATATTTTTTTTTTAAAATTAACTTAGTTCTAACTTAAATTTTAAAACTTTGGTGAAATATGTGAGTGACAAATCTTATGAAGAAATCTTTTCTGAATTTGAAGAAATAACGAACCACTATAGTCGTAGCGATCAATATTTTGACATCTTATACGATTCAGTTTCGTCTACAACCATAGCAAAAACTCCCTCCGCTGAAAATTTTTCAGTTAATACTAAAAAATCGGGTATTGTTGCTCGTACATTTTCAGGAATATGGAATGAAGTAGCAATTGAAGAGGGTTCTGATATTGGTGTTATTAGAAACAAGATCCCTAAATTGACTAAAAAGGGAGATACAATAGCTGAATTCGAAGGTTGGGAATTAAATAAAGAGATTAAACCCAAAATCGATCCTTCGATTATACCTATAGAAGATAAAATAAAGAAAGTAAGAGAGATTTATGAGTACGTCAAGAATTACGACGAGAGAATTTTTAACGTTCAAGTAAAGTACATGGAACTCTTAATTGAGCGAATCTTCGTCAATAACGAAGGATGTAAATTGAGACAAGTAATTCCGCGCATACGAGTAATGGTTTTACCTCTTGCTAGAGAAGGATCTGTTGTTGATTATGATTATTCGATTATTTCTGGTGAGATTGGATATGAAATATTTGATTTATTTGATCATGAATTATTAGAAAAAACTGTTAAAAACTCTCTTGAAATGTTGGAAGCTGAATTACCTCCAGCAGGAAGGCGAACAATCATTTTAGACCCCCAGATGGCGGGATTGATTGCTCATGAAAGCTTTGGACATGGTTTGGAAGCAGATCAAATATTAAGAGATCGAAGCTATTTAAAACAACACTTAAATAAGCAAGTTGCTTCCGATATCTGCTCGATCTACGACACACCATCGTTAAAGAATAAATTAGGTTCTTACTTTTTTGATGACGAAGGAATAAAAGCAGGTAACAATGTTTTAGTAGAAAATGGTATATTAAAAGATTTCATATATGACCGGAGATCTGCCTCAGATTTAAGTGCCATTCCTCAGGGAAATGGAAGACGAGAAAGTTTTGCCCATCCTATTAATGTTAGAATGTCAAATACTTATTTTGGTTCTGGTGATTATAGTCTGAATGAATTAATCTCAGAAACCAACGAAGGAATAATGTTGGTTCATGGGTTTTTTGGAATGGAAGACCCTCTAGGTGGAGGCATGCAATGTACATCAAAAAAAGCGTATCTAGTTGAAAATGGGGAAAAAACAAAAATTTTGAAAGCTACAGCTCTGAGCGGAGATGTTCTTGAATTATTAAAGAATATCGATGCTGTAAGTAAGGACCCTACGAAACTTGATGGTGGGACATGTGGAAAAGGTAGTGAAGATCTCGTTCCCGTTACTTCGGGTGGTAGTTATCTTAGAGTTAGAAACGCATTAGTGAGTCCAGGGTGAGAGAAAAAATGTCAAACGAAAGATTAAATTTAATTGAAAAAAGATTGAATTCAAAGAACATCGAAGAATACGAGATATATCTTGTAGAAAGGAACATGTATGAAACAATTTTCTTGAAAAATCAAGCCGATAATGAGCGAGATATAAGAGACTTTGAATACTTTATACGGATTCTTTCCCAAAAAAAAGATGAAACTGGTATAGGTGTAATTAAGGGAAATTCTATGGATATTGGACAAATTGATAAAAATATTGATATTTGTGCTACATTATCAAAATTTAATTCAAGTAGCCCGTATGATTTTCCAGGAAAGACACATATAACAGATTTGAATACGGCAGATAAAAAAATCTTAGACGATCCCATAGCAATTAAGAAAGATTTATCAGAGGAGTTAATAGCAGAGGCATCTCAACAAAAAGATGTAAAGACTACTTTTGGACGCTTTAGAATTCATAGCTATCATAACTTCTTGAGAAATAGCAATGCCTTAGATTTAAATTCTAAGAAAACTTTCTTCTTTGTTGAATTTGCATTAAAAGCACAAAAAAATGGGGCGCTATCTGAGTTTTGGGATGTTGGATATTATAAAGAGAAAGAACATTTAAAATTTAACGAAAGAGTGAACAATTGGGCAAGGAGAGCAAAAGACACATTAAGAGCAGAAGAACCTAAACCAGCAAATGACGCTATTGTAATCTTTCCACCATCCGTCTTAAGAGAGGCAATAAATCCCGTGATTGGATTCCATGCGCTCGCTATAGCTCATTTTGAAAAGGTTTCTCGCTATAATATTGGAGACAAAGTTGCAAGCGATAACATCACATTAATCGACGATGGTTTGTTAGACGGAGGTCTTAGTTCGAATTCTTGGGATTCAGAAGGAAACCCTCAACAGGAAACAGAAGTCTTAAAGAACGGAGTCTTTCGAAATAGGTTGTACGATCAGAAATATGCAATTTTAGACGATGTGCTATCAACTGGAAATGCCAAAAGAGCAGAAAGTGGCACGGTAGTTAATGGCATTAGTAATTTAAAAATATTACCAGGAGATATTTCTTTTGAGAAGATGATTTCAAATGTTAAGGAGGGGTATTACATCGAACAGTTTTCTTGGCTACATCCGGACGATAAATCAGGTAATTTTGGAGCGGAAATTAGAAATGGATACTACATTAAAAACGGCGAGTTCCAAAACCCAATTAAACTAGGAAATGTTAGTGGCAACATACTTGAAATGGTAAAAAATTGCATATATATATCTAAAGAGCGAGAGTTTTCCGAAAATGTTCTCTTCCCATATATGGCGTTCAATAATTTGAATGTTTCTTCATAAAAACAAAAAAAATAAAATTTTTCTTTATTACTTTTTTTATAATCCCAGCACTTTAGCAGCATTTAATCCAAGAATTTTTTCTTTGTCTTCTTCAGTAAAATCTGTTAATCCCATTAGTTTGAGAGCAGGAGGTACTTTTAATTTTCTAATACTTTTGACCCAATCCTTAAGAGATAAGATTGAAGTAAAAAGAGGCCAATCTGATCCGAAAAGAATCTTATCAATACCACACGCTAATTTCGCTTGAAAAAGTGTTTGAATAAAGGCGGCAGGAACCATTTTTAAAACTGGTTCCCAAGCAGAGATGTCAAGATAAACGTTAAAGTTCTTACTAGCAACCGATATAGCTTGATTTGTAAAAGGGTCTCCCATATGAGCCATGATTATTTTCATATCGGGAAAATCTATAGCAACTTTGTCAACATAAATCGGTTGGCAATATTTTATGTATGTATTTGGCGGACCTGACCCCGTATGCATCAGAACTGGAATCTCCAATTCTTGTACACGTTTATAAAAGGGATAGAATTTTAGATCGTCTGGATAAAATCCCGTTAATGGCCAAAGCTTTAAACCTTTTAATCCCAATTCTAGGCACCTTTCAAGTTCTTGAATAGCTTCTTTACCTCTTCTAGGATCAATTCCCGCAAATCCTATAAATTTATCAGGATATTCATTAACGATATTTGCAACGTAATTATTGTAATCTTTATAAGTCAGATTAGCTGTAAAAGCAATATGACCATCTAATGCTAATATAACCGTTTTATCAATTCCTGCTTCTTCCATCTCTCTAATTAATCTTTCTGCTGATCCATCATATAACGTTGAAGGATCTGATAAACCCATTTGCTTAGCTCCGTCATCAATTAACCTCTTAAAACCTCCACTTACCATGGATTTATCCCAAATATGGCAATGTGCATCTATAATCAATTTATTTTACCTATTTACTATTTATTATCTCTATTGGTTTTCTTTATAAGATTTATATGTAAAATCTTTTTTTAAATATATCTATCTTTTATATTGAATTATTTTCTTTGTCGCAAGAAGTATAAAGAATAAAACCCTTTCCTATAAATCCAGCTTTCATTTATTTATTTAAATGTATAAAATTAAACCATCTTAGTTCTTCGACCTCAGGATCATCAAACTGACGATATTCAATTTCATCTTCGAATGTTTTGACTAGATTTCTAGCATCGTTCAAATATTTAGTAAATTCTACTTTTCGATCAATAAATTCCTCGTCGAAACAATTCTTTAATTTTGTTTTGAGCACTGATTTAATGTCTGGTTTGTTGTATAAGAGAGAATCTTTGAAATTGAGATGTGCCCATACTCCCGAATTAATGTTAAAAGAATATTCTCTAAGAAATAGATATCCATAATTTGCGATAAATTCAATAGCCTGACAGATAAATTTGAACTCTATCTCGGAAAATAGATAGTGGAAATTAACGCGGCACCATCCTGGTCTAATTCCGAATTTACCTTGTTGACCAATTTTTCGGAATTTTTGAGATTGCTCTTCATCAATTTTGAGCAATATGATCCCATATGGTCCAGCACACATGCAACCTGCACGACTCTGAATGCCAAACAAGTCGTTGAGCAATTTAGTGACGAATTTTGGGTGTAAATCCTTATTTCCATGTTTAATCATAAATGACACAATAGGGATGCGATTTTCTGGGTCGATTGGACCGAGAATTTTGATTTTTGAATGTTTAGATAATCGCTTCAAAGCTCGGGTTGAATATTCTGATTCTTTCGATTCAATATTATCAATTCCAATAGCATCCTTTAGATCAATAACTAATGCCGCTTTAATTATTTGTAAGACCCCTGGAGTGCCCGCTCTTTCTCTGGTTTCAATATCTTTTGAATAATCCACTATGCTTGAGCTAACAAAATCAACGGTTCCACCTCCAGCAGAAGTTGGAGATAGCTCAAGATTATAAACTCGTTCGTTAAAAACTAAGATTCCTGACGACCCTGGACCTCCCACGAATTTGTGAGGCGATATAAAAATTGCATCAAAAAAAGTATCAGAATCATTGTTCATATTAATTTTTACATAGGGTGCACTAGCGGCAAAATCAAAACAAGCTAAACCATTATATTTATGCATTATACGAGCAATTTCATAAACTGGAGATTTTAAACCAGTAACATTCGATGCTGCTGAAAAAGACCCGATTTTTAGCCTTTTTTTATACTTTGCATCTGAAACTTGACTTTCTAAATCCCTTAAGTCAATATAGCCATCGGGGGTAAGTTGAATGGTTACAACTTCTGCAATAGCTTCTCGCCACATTATATCGTTAGAATGATGTTCGTAAGGACCAATAAAAACAACGGGTTTCAATCGATTAATTTCTAGTTCAAGTTTCTTTCTCAAATTTTGATCTGTAACATTTTCCTCAGATGAATTATCTAATATTGATAGAACAAGATTTCTCGTTGCTGGAGGTAGACGTATACCAATAATTTCATGGAATTTGGATATCGCTCCCGTTGCACCTGTACCCGTGGCTATAATTCTGCAATTTTTCTCTGCATTAAATGCTTTTTTTATTATAGTTTCCGCTTGATGTAAGATTTCCGTCATATGACGACCAGTTACAGCGTCTTCTGTATGTGTATTGGCATATTCCCGTTGAATTTTGATTAGATATTGTTCTATAAATTTAAGAGATCGGCCAGATGCGGTGTAGTCCGCATATGTGAGAAGACGCTTCCCATAAGGAGTCTGGAAAATAAAATTCTGTCCTATAATAGCATTTCTTACTTCTTCAAGGGTTAAAAATGGTTTCATTGTTTCACCTTTAAATATAACGAGAAAGTTTAATCATATCCTTAATTTAATTTAACCTAATTAATGATAAAAAAGTTTTTAAAAAAAAAATCGTAAATACTTATTAATAGCAGAAGTACCAGCTAAAGCTTCTGGACCAACTCCAAATCACTACCAATTTTTTTAATTGCAAGAAAAACCATTTTCTTTACATTATCATTCTTATCATTTAGAAAAATTTTCTGGATTTACCTTGTAGATTAAAGTCTGCTATTGCACCGCTTCTATTTGTAAATTCCCAATTCTTTCCAAAATCATTGTATTTCCAAGAGTGAGTGTTACAAATCTTAATATCAGAAAACATCATACTAAATAAAGAGTTTTCTATACGTTGAGGATTCTTTCCATCCCCTCCTGGTGCCAACGAGAGATTCATTTCTCCATAAGGCATCTTAATTTTATAAATTTTGCCTTCTTGTTCTAAAGATATATCGACATATTTAATTCCCAAAACTTTTCTCACTAATAAGCCACTAGGAATATTCTTAACAAAAAAAGGTTCTAAATACTTTCTTTGTTCTTCAGAAGCATCTTTACTAATGTAAATTCCTCCTTCGCCACCTTTTGCCATTAAATCGGCAGCCTTTGGGGAAAATAAATCAATCACATTAATTGCTAATACTCCCCCGACATCAACATCTTGAAATTTACCTTCAATAATCTGAAATAATTGAAATGATTTACAAGGAGATTCCATGTTTCTCCCG
>JAUWNA010000159.1 GCA_030612905.1 Promethearchaeota archaeon | reverse complement strand
ATCGAAAAGAACTCACTTGGAGCACTATTACAAATAGTTGTATAATTCTTGAAAGAACTTAATTGTGTCATTAAATGATGATCTTTGGTTGCGATCCACCCAATTCTTAATCCTGCTAATCCAAATGATTTTGACATTACTCCTAAGGACACGCTTTGATCATATACATCACACATCGCCGGAAGGCGATCCTCTTTCTCAAACTCTAAAAAACGATAGACTTCATCAGAAAAAATGAAAATATCATTTTCTTTTGCTATTTTTACAATTTCTTTATATTTTTTCTTAGAAGTTATGTATCCTGTAGGGCTATGTGGTAAATTTAAGACTATGCATTTAGTGTTTTTTTTAATATTCTCTTGTAAAAAGTCAATATCAAGTTCCCAATTATTTTCATCACTCATTATCCACTTAGTTACTTTGCATCCAATGGCATTAGCGATTTCGTATAGCGATTGATAAGCAGGATATTGAACGACCATATGATCTCCTTTCTTTAATAAAACATTCATAAAAACAAAAATGCCTTCTTGAGCTCCAGAAAAAACAATTACCTCTTCTGGTTTGATATCGCTATACAACTTAGAGATTTCTTCTCTTAACAAAGGATTGCCAAGAGATTCGGTATAACCTAGCCAAACCTTTTTAAGTTCTCCTAAGGAATCTTTCTCTAAAGTTAGCAGTTCATTTACGCTAAACGATTCGCAGTCTGAAGAACATAATAGATATTTTACATTAAATTCATACTTAGCAAAATATTCCTCTAACTTGAAGTCCTTAATTCTCATTTCATTAAAGAATTAAGATTGGTAAGATTTAAAACTAGGTAACATCGATAATTTTTTCAATTTGTTTGATTGATTTCTCTACATATTCTTTATCATTTATCGTGAGTTCGATAGCATTTTGGGGGCAGATCTCAACGCACCTACCACACCCCCTACACTCCTCAGTAATTTTGGCACGATTATCAACCATGTGTATTGCATCAACAAAACATATTCCTTGCATACATGTTCCGCACCCCACACAACTTTCTAATACTTCTATGGTGACTCCAGGCATTTTTTGCACTTTGGAACCAATTTTAGAAGCTAACACGGGAGATATACGCCATAGGCAACAGCAAGGATCGCAATTACATATACTAAGGAGTTTATGTCCTGGATTTACCCCAAGCCATTGCTTATCTAATCGATTTCTTCCAATCATATGAACTAAACCAGCCTCTTTACATTTTTTAATATGATCAAGGGCTTCTTCTTTTGATACAAGTCGTCCTAATTGAGGATTAATTCCTAAAACAGCTTCCCCCAGAAATAAACACCCTAAATCAATTGGATAGTCTTTGCACTGCATTGAATCTCTACATATACAAAAATTCATTACCCAATGATGTTTCGCTTTTTCTATAAAATGTTCCAAAACTTTTGAGGGTAACACCATTTCCGCTTGTTTTTTAATTTCTATATTTATAGAAATTACTTTATCTTTCGTTAGATAAATAATCTCGTCTCCTTCAAACAACATGAAGTCAATGATTTTACCAACAACAGGAATCCTTGTTAGTTTAGCTATAAATTTAATATTGGGAAACGTTTTTTTCAGTAAATTTACGAACCATAAAGGTCTTGCCATAGCAACTTCAATCCTATTAAATCTAAAGTATTCTAATTTTAATATCTAATATTTTGTAAGAAATATAAAACTAATTCAATAAAACATTGTATCTAGTTTTTCTTTCAATTTATGCGGTGGAAATTTAGGTTCTCTATCGAAAGTTAACAAACCATTTATTTCCTGGAACTGGTCGTAAAGTTCAGTGTAACAGAAGCCTTGAATCCATTCTTTTCTTGCATCGAATTCCTTAAATAAGTCTAAAACTTTTTCAAAGAAACCTTCAGGATCTTTGATCAATCCTCCATAACCCCATTTCTTTTCAACCTTTTCTTTGAAATCATAACCAAATCCTCCTATTTCACTGTAAATAATAGGTTCACCTTTGTATTCATATGGTTTTAAATAGGTTTTTGGAGCCGAAACTTTATGGCTCCTAATTTCTTCCTCTAATGTTGCTGGTAAAAAATTAGTTGTCGAATAAAAGTGTCTGGTACACACATCATTATTCTCCGTATGCCACCATCCATCGTCATCTATAATTAATCGAGTAGGATCAATTGATTTTATTAAAAAATATAATGAAGATGTATAATAACCTCTTTTTGGGTCTCTCTCTGCTCCAGAGACGCCCCAACCTTCATTCAAGGGTGCCCAAGCAATAATTGAAGGATGATTGTAATCTCGTTCAACTTCAGCTACAAATTCGTTAATAAGTTTAAGTTGTGATTTCACAGAGAAACGGTAGGCATTACCAATCTCTCCCCACACTAAAACTCCCTTTTTATCGCACCAATACAAAAATCTTGGATCAAAAGCTTTTTGATGTGTTCTTAAACCATTAAATCCAAAATCTAAAACATATTGAATATCTTTTTTAATGTGATCATCAGAAGGAGGTGTATATAAGCTATCAGGCCAATATCCCTGCACTAAAAACAATTTTTGATATAAGGGTTTATTATTTAGCAAAATTTGATTAATTCCATTCTCTTTTTCTGATATTGATATCTTTCTCATACCAAAATAACTTGATATCCCGTCATATATCTCACCCGTTTTCTCATTTTGAATTTTTAATGATAGATCGTATAAATTTGGATTTTCTACATCCCAAAGATGTAATAAATTGTTAGGTATTGCAACCTTGAAATTAAAACGCGATTGATTTTCATGGAACATACTCTTATGTAAAATTTCGATCCTTTCTTTGATAACTTTCTTATTTTTCTTTTTTCCGATTTTCCCGATAAAATCCAGATTAATTTTATCTTGGGTGATTGTTTGATTATCGAATAAAACTTCTATGATAAGAAATAACTCTGAGAAACCTATCCCATTAATATTGATTTCAAAAATAACTTCAGATTTATCTATATTTGGCGTAATTTTTAAATTGTTTATTTGGTACTCTGGAGATAGATATTCCAACCAAACCGTTTGCCAAATACCAGATACTCTTGGATAAAAGATCGTCTCAATTTCGGTTTTCCAGAACTGTTTACCTCTAAGAATCTCAAGATCTTGACTTGGATCTTCTACTCTAACAACTAAAACATTAGTGTCTTCAAGATAATCCGTTATATCTATCGAAAATCCGACATACCCTCCTTCATGAGAGCCTACATAATCGCCATTTAAGTATATTACACACCTATTATCAACAGCTCCAAAATGAATTAGCACCTTCTTTTTTTTAAATTGGCTTGGTATTTCAAATACTCTTCTATACCATATAACTTCATGAAAAGAATTGTCTCCGATCCCACTTAATTTACTTTGGAAGCAAAAAGGAACTATTATTTTCTTATCAAAGTAGTTTGCACTCTCTTTAAGGTACCAGCGTTCAATTAATCCTTTATTTTTATCATCAAAAACAAAGTCCCATTCTCCATTAAGATTTATCCAATTATCTGTTCTTACAAATTGGGGTCTTGGGTATTCCGCTCTAGGGATATTTTCTTCCCCAAATTTTTCCATGAGAAAAAAAGAATTATTATAAATAAAAACTTAACCAAATTAAATATAATATAAATTTTGGAAGAAACTATAATATAGGTTACGAATTAATGAGCGAACTAAACCTGGGAAATTTAAAAATTAATCAGTTAGGATATGTCTATAAAGACGTTAAAAAACAGGCTAAGATTTTGGAGGAAAACTTAGGGTTGCCAAAATTTGCTTTTCTGGAAAATAAACCAACTAAGTATAAATATCGAGGAAAAGAAACAATTATCCAAACTACGATTGGTTTTAGCAGATCATTAAAAGTTCAAATAGAATTAATACAGCTTATAGCGGGCGAATGTATTTTTAAAGAGTTTATTGATGCAGGTAAAGAAGGACTCCATCATTTTGGTATATTCGTTGAGAATGTTGATGCCATAGTAAAAGAATATTTAGAAAGAGGATATTTAGTCGTTCATGAAGGTATTACTGCCGGTGTGCAAAAAATAGCGTATATCGACACATATGACGATTTTGGCGTATATCTTGAATTCCAACAAACAAAAAAAAAGAGAATAAAAAAATAAATTTCTATAAGTTTTTAGACTGATATGAATTCATTAGATTTAACCCTTTCAGCAATAAAAGGCATTCCGGAAAAAATACCATTCAATCCCTTCATAATGCATTTAGCAGCATCCTTTTTGGGAGTTGATTATAACCGTGAATATTGTAAAAACCCAGAAATTTTAGCAAATGCCCAGATTAAATGTACTAATTTTTTTGGAATTGATCATGTGAATGTATCTACAGACGCATACCGCGAAGCTAACGCTTGGGGCGTCGAAATAAATTGGAATAGTCATACTCCTGTAGCAAAAACTTACTTGAAAATTGATGAATTTGACTCACTCGAAATACCTGATCTAAATTCAAATAAGAGAATAATAAATAGGGTTAACGCCGTCAAACTATTGAGCGAAAAAGTTGGAGGTGAACAATGCATTATCGGATGGATAGAAGCTCCCTTTGCTGAAATTTGCTGCCTATTCGATTTGGTAAACGTTCTGATGTTATGTAAGAATCAAGATTGGGAAAAAAGAATAAGAGATCTCATAAATCGAATACTACCAATACAAAAAGAGTTTGCTAAAATGCAGATCGAAGTTGGAGCAAATATTATTGGCGCTGGTGATTCCGCGATATCTCAAATTGGTCCAATGCGGTATGAAAAATGCTGTTTAAAGGCAACAAAAGAGCTATTCGATGAAATTCAGAGTAAAGTTCCGGTGTTGTATCACATTTGTGGCGATAATTCGATGATAGATAAGGAAGGGAGAGACATGCTTAAGTTAATATCAAATACAAACGCGGCAATTTTAGATTTAGATTATCAAGTAGACTTAAAATTAGCTAAAGAGAAGATCGGGACAAATAATTGTATTAGAGGTAATACTAATACACAGATATTGGGAAGCACAACTTATTCAATTAGCGATGTTATTAGCGAAGTGGAAAAAACAATCGAATTAGGAAAACCAGGTGGGATGTTTATGTATGCCGCAGGATGTGAATGGCCCTGGGAACCATTTTCTATGGCAAGCAGAAATTTAGGAATAGCAAAAACCTTAGTAGAGAAATTTGGAAAATATTAATATTGAACTTTTGAGTTAATTTTATAAAGATTTAAGTTAATTTTTTTAAATATTAAAGAATTGAATTGATTAGATATGAAAATTGATATTGAAGTTTTAAAAAAGTTAGAGAAGACAATTGATACTTCTAATCCCGAAAAAGGAGAAAT
>JAUWNA010000243.1 GCA_030612905.1 Promethearchaeota archaeon | reverse complement strand
AGACTTAGGCTTCATCAAGTAAAAAAAATAGTAGTAGGAGATATAATGGAATTGGGTAAACACTTCAAACCACATACTTTTGATTTTGTTACATCTACATGCGTGTTTTGTTCGGTTCCGGATCCAATAAAGGGTCTTCAGGAAATCGCAAAAATATTAAAACCATCGGGATTTTTAGTTCAAATTGAGCACGGGTTAAGTAATTTTAGATTTATTAATTTTTTTATGAAGTTTTTTGATCCATTTATCGTCAAATGGCGAGGATTTCATATTACTAGGAATACTTTAAAAAATCTTGAAATTGCTGGTTTTGAAACAACCCATCAATGGAGCCTTGATCCAACTGGAATTATCCGAGTCATTATCTCTAAACTGGATTCCTAAAGAAATCTTTCGTAATAATTTATCTATAATTTCGATAAATTAATTAATTTAGACGATGTTTTATATAATAGAAAATATTTGTAATTTCCTTAAATAAAGATTAAAAAAAAGCGCGGTGAAAGCATGAATATTGAATATCTAAGAAACTTCGTTAAACTAACTAAATATAAAAGCTTCTCAGAATTAGTAAAAGACATTCCAATTTCTCAAAGTACATTATCTCATCAAATTTCACTATTGGAAAAAAAATTTGGAGTCGTTTTAATAGATAGGACGACTAAGAAGTTTGAATTAACTGAAGCTGGAAGAGTTTTGTTAGATTACTCACAAAAGATTGTAAAGCTATACGATTCTTGTGAAGAGGTATTAATAAAATATAGTAAACATAAATTTGAAGATATCGTGATTTCAGCATCAACGATTCCAGGTTCTCATATCTTACCGAGATATATCGCGAAATTCAGAAACAAGAATCCTAACGTAAATTTTAAAGTTCAAATTAGTAATTCACAAGAATCGATTGAAAACGTAGCTAAAGGGTTGGCAGATTTTGCAGGTATTGGTAGTTTTATAAACTACAATGAAAACGATTTTGACACCATCAAAATTGGAGAGGATGAATTTAAGTTTATCTGTTCTCCTAATCATGAGCTATTAGAAAACGGGAAGAATATAATAAATTTTGCTGATCTCCTTAAATATCCTTTTGTGTGGCGCGAAAAAGGTTCAGGAATGAGGGACACCTTTGAACACCAATTTTCAGAATATAGCAAGCTGAATGTTAAACTAGAATTAAACGATAACGATTCTATTATTTCAGCAGTAAGCGAATCAAATTATGTTAGTATTATGAGCGAATACATGGCTGATAATGCTGAAAAAGCTGGTTTAATTAAGATTTTGGAGATTAAAGGTTATCCCGAAATTGTGAGAAGACCTCTATATTTTATAAAGTTAAGAGAAAAGGAACTAAGTGAGTTAAAGAAAGATTTTTGGGAATATATAAAAAAAAAATAAAAAAGAATCAATAAGTTAAGGCTTTACTATTTTATTAGCATCCCAGTTTTGTCGAAATTAAGGAAATAACTTACCTTCTCTTTAAGCGGATAAAGCCCTTCTTTAAAAAGAGTGAAAAGAAAAATTCCTATAAAGATAAGCGAACCTAATCCCGGAGCAAAATTACTCATAATATCAACTAAAGTTGACGAGGGATCTATAGAAAAAATAGTATAAATCAAAGATCCTAATGAGATTATTACAGAAAAAATAGAAACTATCATAGCTGCTTTTTTACTTATATCTAGATGCAACGGTCCAATATCTAAGTGAAAGTGTTTTGGTTGAACGATTATCGATAATACTGAATGATTTATTGTTTCTTTCTCGTATTCGATATATACGTGTAAATATCGTCTTTCTCCCTCTTTTTTATCTTCTTTAGTTCTTTTTTTCTTTTTTATGGGAAGTACCGAGAAGATCATTACCGGAGGGTTTATTGCTTTTTTTTTAATTTCTACTTTACCACCTAAAGGGTGTACTTCAAACCCCTCTCCCTCAACTTTTAAATCCACTACCGGTGGTTCTTTTTTCGTTGTCTCTATTCTAAATGAAGTTTCGAAAACGGTCTTTCCTTCCTCGTCAATGATTTTCAATTCTTTATGAGAGAAATAAACATAAAACAGATAGCTAGTTTGTTCCATCATAACAGAATAATATTGAAGCCCCATATTAATTTCATAAACGGTTGGTTTTGGTTCTGCTGGGGCTGTTTCTGACCTCCTTGAAGGGGCGAGCGATCCTGAATCGGGTACTTCTCCAAGCCCCCCTATTTCGTCTCTAACATCTCTATGTGCACTACTTGGTGCCGGTGCACCAGCACCAGGTGGTGCCGATGAAGGTGCCCGTGAAAGTTTCGGTGAGGGCGGGGGAGCAGGAGCAGATTTTAACATTTCTAATTCTGATTCGTCGTCAAATGTTTGAGGTTCCTCTAAAATCATATCCTCCTCTTCAGCTTCCTCAGCAAATTTATAGATTACAGGTTCTGCTTCTTTTGCTCTAGCTTTCTTTTTAGCTTTGGGAGCAATCGTCAAACGCTCTTTTTTTTCCTCAACTTGAGATTGCTTAGCAACATCTCTGCTTAATTCTTTATCTTCTAATTTTTTCCCGTATTTAACGCTTTTCTCGTCCTTCTTAATATCTTCTTCTTTTTTTTTTTCTTTTTTGGAGATTAAATTTAAATTTTTTAATTTAGTTTTATCAGATATAGGGGTAAATGTAACGAAATCAACGAAAGAAACGTCTTCTCGGTTTAACTGTGTATCTTTCAGCGATCTGTAGATATCGTCTAAAATTTTACTAATCTTTGTAGTCTTTTTATAATTTCCAATAAAGATAAAATCAAAAATATAGATAGATAAGATCTCAGTCTTTTTATCGTAAAAGATTTTGTTTGTTTCGATTTTAAGTTTTTTAATTGTTTGTAAAGACTCCATATTATTTTCCTCTAATTTTATTATTATTATAAATTTATTTATAAACCTAAATAACTACGAATTTAAATCTCTTATATAGGCTTTGAATTCTAATATATATTTCTTAATATCTTTTAGTTTTTCTATCTTTATATCCTTACCAATAACTCTTTCAATAGCGTCGTTCATTAGTTGTAAATCTTTATACGCTCTAAAATTATCGTAAGTAGTTGTTTCAAAGTTAGGCTCCCAGGGTTTTAACTTAGGGATGGATTCTAAACCTCTTAACTCCCATTTAAAATCGTTTTTAAAACCCTTAGTTAGGGGTTTTAAGCTAAAATCATCCCATTTTTGGATAATCCAAGGGGCATAATTATGTAGTTTGTCATAATCTAATTCTAAATCGTCTCGCCATTCAAATTGGTGGTCCCAATTAGCAATTGCAAGAAAATTATCATCCTTAGTTTTATCGTAAGGGAAAAATTTCCATGAATTTCTCTCAATTTTCTCGCTTTTGAATGGAGTTCCTTCAGCGTATTGGAAATAATAGCCAATTAGTTCATATTTATCTGGATCGTTTAAGTAAAGCCGTAAATAAACTTCAATTTGGGTGATGTCTACCTTACTTTTTAATAGCTCTTCTTGAAATAATTTGTATAATAAATTTTTTGCTCTATTAGGGTGGCATTTTCCTGAAAACACGGGATAATAAGCAAAACAATAAAAAACTATATCACCTTGAGTTCTTCCCTCGTAAACTTCCACCCAATTCTCTATAGGTTTGATCTGTACTTGAGAGCGGAGGTAAATAATAATTAAAGCAATATCAACGGCAGTTGCGACGACGATTACTGTGATAAATATAACTAAACTAAACTCAGCAAACTTAAAAATCATTGATAGAGCAATAAAAATAAACAACCCCCCAGTTATAAAGAAAAACGCTATCAACGAGTTCAGCGCTTCGTGTTCCTTATCCTTCTTCGTATATAATATAACCGGCGCGTTATCAACGATAATTTTCTTGCTATACTTATTTATAAAATCTTGAAATTCTACTTTATCCCAATTAGAATCAGACATTGTTCAAAAGAAATATAATTCGTTTATTCAAAATTCTTTTGATCACAATAAAGGATAATTATTTTTATATTTTAGTAAGCAAAAAATATACTTTTCTATTTATGTTATCATGGAATTTTTTATCTTATAAATTATAAAATCATTTATCTTTTGAAATTTTTAATTAATATATTTCATTAATTCTCTTGAACTAACCTATGGTTGATTTTGAAGATTTGGACAAGCCATTAAGGAAGAGGTTGGAGCGGTGGTTAAATAATAATAATATTAAGTTATGGCGCCACCAGGCAGATGCCATTAATTCTATTAGGAAAGGAAATAATACGGTTGTTGTAACTTCTACAGCTTCAGGGAAATCTCTGTGTTACAACTTACC
>JAUWNA010000541.1 GCA_030612905.1 Promethearchaeota archaeon | reverse complement strand
AAAACTATGAGCATCGCACGGTCTTATGCCGAAAAGAATATTTTTTTCGTCTAAATCTTTTCTATCTTTAATTTCTGTAACATTTTTACCATCTGTTTCAAATTCAAAAAGAACTTCCATCTGTGGAAACAAAATTTCTTTTGGAGGTATTTTAGAATTATAATAATTTAATTCAATTTCTTCTGGGTTTGAAATTTTTCTATAAGAAATATAACCCTTTTCTTTGACAGGAGCAAAGAAATTATATTCTCCTAATAACTCATTGTATAACTTTGCGACCTGATCTTTCATTAAAATCATTACTTCCATTTTCTCACCACCTATATTAATCCTCTTCCATCATAAATTCTTCTTTATCATCCATTCTAAACGACATCATTGGAGGTACTGTTTCTTTATCCAAACCTGAAGTAAAGCTATATCTTTCTTTTACAATTTTCTCTAATTTTCTAGTTATTAAATTCAAATCTATACCCATGGGGCAAACGCTACTACAAGCGCCACAAGCAACACATCTACCCGCTAAGTGCATAGCTCGATTAAAATGAAAAGCAAAAATATCTGTAAAATCAGTTGTTTTTCCAAACCAAATGGGTTTATTTTGGTCTACGAAACACAGATTGCAATAACACATTGGACACACTTCTCTACACGCATAACATCTCGTGCATACGCTTAAAGTATCTTTAATATACGCCCATTTTTCTTCAGAAGTTTTAGATTCAAAATCAGAAATATCGTTAAAATCATCTTCAATAACGGGATTTTCTAAGCATTCTCCTACACATGAACCATCAATGTTAGGAGGGGATTTAACTTTACAAACTTTACATAATTCATTCATATATTCGTCGAAAGGAAATGTTTCTTCAAAATCTCTTCCCTTTACGATAATATTATTACCCAATATAGAGGTTTCTAATATTTCTCTTTCTCCTATTTCCTTCTCAATTCTTTTTCTATTTATTATTCCATTACAGGAAATTCCTATCATTTTAATATTTTCAAAATTAATTTGATTCTCAACGGCTAAGTGAATTAACGCTCTTCCAACGCAACCTTTTGCGACAATACCAACTTTCAGTTTTTGACCCTCATCGTCGTATAGTGTAGGAATCCTAGGGGCTAAATAATTAGCCAAATTTATGTAACATAAATTGTTCCACAATAATTTATCCACATCTTCTTCATTCGTAATGAAAACTGGAGAAGAGCTTAAGGGGACCGTTCCCTTTGTATAGCCGATAATAACATCAACTTCCTTTTCTCTAAGCAAATTATTTGCTAATTCTTTAATTTTGTTTACGATGTCTTGGTTTTCCGATTCAATATCGCCCACTTTTATCACCATTTTTTCTCAAATTTTTTATTTGGTCCCAGTTTTCTAACCAACTTGGTGGTTTTTCTTATCAAAACAGCAAATCGTTCGCCTTCAGCAGCAGAAGCCCACATAAAATTAACTCTATCTGGTTCAATCCCGAAAAATTCTAATAGATCCTTTAAAATTCCAAACCTTCTTCTAGCTACTAAATTTCCTGTTAAATAATGGCAATCTCCAGGATGACATCCAGAAACCAGAACGCCATCCCATCCATCTAATAAGGCTTTTACTATAAAATAAGGATTTATTCTACCTGAACATGGAACTCTAACTACTCTAATATTTGGAGGGTATTGAATTCTACTCACTCCTGCTAGATCTGCTCCAGCATAGGAACACCAATTGCATAAAAATGCTAATATCTTAGGTTCCCAATCATCACTACTATTTTTCACTTGTTCTGATTCACTCGTAATTTCGTTCATTTTATTAATTCCTCCCAGTTATCATTGCAAATATTTGTTCACCTGTAAAGCCGCGAATATCAATGGCCGCACACCTACAATTACCTGCACACGCCCCACATCCTTTACAGAGTGCTGAATTTATATATGCAACTCTACCGAATCGCCTATCATCAATTAATTCGATAGCACTATAGGCGCAATTATCAATACACATCCCACATCCAGT
>JAUWNA010000329.1 GCA_030612905.1 Promethearchaeota archaeon | reverse complement strand
GGTTCTGGTTCAGGTTCTGGCGTGGGCTCATATACTGGCTCTGGTTTTGATTCTTTAATCTCTTCTTCTACTTTTTTCTTAGGCTCTTTTTTTACTTTCTTTGTATCTACTTCTAATTTCCTTTCAACAATTTTTTGAATGATTGTAAAGGGATTACTCTCTGGTTGTGTTAAGTTTGGGCCTAAAAAAATATTTTTTGTTTTAATTTTCTTCTTCTTTATCTTTAAATCAACTGTGAAATTTCCTGGAGTACGGAAATCGAATCCATCCTCTTGACCTTGTAAAATTGTGTCCCATCCAATTGTATTTTTTTCTCTTGTCGTTTCATGTCTAACCCTTTTTGTAATCATAACTTTATCTTCACAAATTATTTTTCCTTGGAAGCTATTTGATTTACTTCCTTTCATGGTCCATCTCAAATGAAATCCATCTGATTGTTTCCACAAAATATAACCTAAAAATTGACCTGAATTGTATTCAGTACGGCCTTTAATGTTTTTTACATTCATTTTTTACCACAATTTTTTGAATTAAATGTACATAAATTATGAAACAATTTGTTAATAAATTTTTTCATAACAAAAAAGTATTTGATGCATCCAGATTTCTATTCTTTAACAAATTATTTAGGTTTAGATTATGGTAAACCCAGAAGGCTCGCCTCTCTTTCAATCTAAGAAAGCAACAAAATGCGATAGTCCAATTGCTTATCGCACTTGGCCAATATTTTTGCTTTCGTTTATACGTTTATTTTTCATTTCAATTTTCGAAAGAGCCTTTCTAAACTATTTATACTTCACTGTAGATATCAACGAGAGTACTTTAGGATTTATTAGTTCAGCAACAGCAGCAGCTTATATTGTTGGTCCCATAATTGGTCAAATAGTTACTTCAAAAATAGGAATTCGAAATTCCATCGTTCTTTCTTCTATTACCACACCCATCTTAATGGGGGCTCAGATGCTATACTTTGCTCCACTTTATTTAATTTCTATTCGCATCCTAAGCGGAATATCGTTAGGTATATACTGGCCTAATTGTTACAATCTCCTAAGCAGATGGCAAAGCGTAAGTAACGATGAAAAATCTAATAGAAATTTCAAACAATTCAATTTCTCGTGGAATCTTGGTTTTATATCAGGACTTCTCTTTGGTTATTTATGGGCTTTAACGTTGAATGAGTACCTTACCATGACGATAGCGTTGTTTCTTTCCTTATTTTTACTACCCTGCAGTTTTTTTCTTGAAAAAGATTCAGAGTTGAATCAGTTAGGCCAAAAAACGGTAAATGTAGAGCAATTTAATATTGAACTTAACTCTGAAGTGAGCCTAAGAAAGGTGCCAAAACAAAAATCAAATAATTATATGATTGTATATCCTATATTATTTTCTTGGCTAACTTTATTTGTATATGCTATATCAAAATCCATAATTCGCTTTAGTTATCCCGTATTTCTTAAATCATTCGGAAGCCCTTCTTATTTTGCATATCTCGTTCAACTTTCGATCCAAATTGGTCAATTATCCGGCTTAACTTGGAGTAATTCGATGAAAATTTATTCCAGAAAATTATCTGTATTCACAAGCCTTATAATGATCGTTTTTTGCTCCTTTGCAATCATAATCACCCAAAATTTGTTATACATTTCAATAATTAGTGCTTGTATCGGTCTTTTCATTGGATTAATCCAGGGTGCTTCTTTAAAAATTATGATTGATTACGGTGCTGAAAGAAATACTAAAAAATATTCTACAATAAATGAAGTCCTAAAAGGTATAGGGTTTGGTTTAACGCCCATTTTCGCGGGTTTTGTTGCGGAAATTAATATATATGCGATTTTCATATTCCTTATAATCTTCGCATTCTCGGTCTTTATACCTTTAATCTACATCTCTCGAAATATAAAAAAGAAGCATATTGATTAATCGATAATATATCCTTGTTCTTCCCACGCTTTTCGCATTACGGCATTGTGCCTTAAATAATCATCAACTACGCTTTTTGGAACGACATTCAATGGGCAGCTAAAGTTAGGACATTTAGAACAACTGAGAAAATGCATTGAAACGATCCAAATTATTGAAATAATTAGCGAGATTATAAAATAAATGTACATTTTTGCTAAGAGTAAAAAAATTAAAGGATAACCAGCGAAGATTGTGATGCTAATTATGAATTGAATTTGTTCTGAGCGACTCATTGGAGCCGGATTGTACTTCCAAGCTTTATAAATTCCATAATTTGCATAGCATTTGACATTTTTCTCGTCTTCAAATGCGTAGTAAGGACAATGACTACAAAGAATTTTATTTTCCCAGACTTGGAAGAAAAATACTAAATACCCAATATAACTAAAGATTAAGAAGATCAATTGAAGCGTATTTAACCCTCCAGAAATAAACCCATGTAAAATTCCCAACACCGAAACAATCCATGCGCCCAAAACAGGTATTACAAAATAGATTGTGTCTTTTATATCAAACTTACACATTAATTTTCCATTCACAGAACATTTCTGGCAATTTGCAGCTTCAACATTGCATATATTCCGTTTTTGATCTTCATTTTTCACATATATAACCTCCAAAAAAAGAAACTCAAATTTTAAATTCTATTTTTCAGATTTCATTTAAATTAATAAATGTTTAGTTTTCCCATACATCCCGGATTACTCATTTATAATCCTACGATAAATATAAGCGTTCAAATACTTACTTTCTATAACATTTACTTCAAATCCTAAATCTTTTGTGTATTTTCTTGGATCAACGGCATCTGGGTGACCTTTCCATCGCTTTCTCACTACTTCAACCCCTGCATCTGTCAATTCGATAATTATCAATGTACCTTTAGGTTTCATAACTCGTAGAAACTCGCTTAGTGCGAGCTTTTTATTACCTATGTGATGGAACGAAGCAGAGAGGAAAATAGCGTCAAAACAAGCGTCTTCAAAAGGCATTTTTTCCGCGTTAAAAGGTTTAAATGTAATCATCTCCTCAACGTTTACTTTCTTAGCAGGCGTTTTCCAATCGCCCCAGTTAGCTCCCTCTGGTTCGCCTGTAATAACTTGATAACCGTGAAGGGCAAGTAATATTGCCATTTGACCTCTACCCGTACCAACATCTAAGACTTTTGAGTTCTTTACTAATTTCAGTTTAGATACAACGGAACTCAAAAAATCCGCATCCCTACTAAAATCCTCTCCTAAAATTCCTTTAGCTTTACTAAAATCCATTAATATATTCACCTCTATTCGTCAACATATTGTTGATTTTAAACTATTTAAAATTTTAATTTTGTTATTGAAAAAAGAAATTAGAAAAAAATATTAATAAAACTTAGATTTCAAGTTAAAATTAACTTGCGGTGTGCCCGTTTAATCTTTTAATCGCATTCTTGAAAATATTGAAATAAGAACGCCTACAAGTCCATAAGTACCATTGAAGGCGCTCAAAAATATGTTTGGTAAGTCACTTATCGACACTCCGGTCATAAGATTCGTTATTAGGATTATAATCAGACCAATTAAACCCGTT
>JAUWNA010000063.1 GCA_030612905.1 Promethearchaeota archaeon | reverse complement strand
ATGCGTCAAATCCAATTAAAATTTTCTGAGGAAATTAAAAAAGAATTTAAAGATTTAAAAATTTGGGAGTCAGATAAGCTCCTTGAAGAACCACTTGGAATAGATGGTCTTAGAAAACTGGCTAAAGAAATCTATGGAGATATTACTGCTGATGAAATCCTAAACCCTAAAAGACAAAATAAAAAAAAATAAAATTCAAATAAAAAAATAATTATGGACAAAAGAAATAACTTATTTTTTAAATCTTTTATAGAAAAAGAAGAATTATGTTCCTTCTTCGTAGCCATGGATGTAGTTATATTGCTCCTCGGTTAACTTGTCGATCTCGACGCCCATTGCTTGAAGTTTTAGGAAGCCCACTCTATCGTCAATATCTACTGGAACATCGATCATTCCTGGTTTTAGTGTGTTTTTGTTTTTGACGATGAATTCAGACATGAGCGATTGTAGACCAAAGGACATGTCCATTACTTCAGCAGGATGCCCTTCAGAAAGCACCAAATTGGCTAGTCTTCCTTTAGCAAGTAGGTATATCCTTTTGCCATCAGGAAATACTAATTCTTCTACATTTTGCCTTAGAGGTTTGATTTCCTTTGCATATTCGTAAAGTTCCTTGGTTGGGACTTCAATGTCGAAATGACCTAAATTACCGAGAATAACACCATCCTTTAGTTTTTTGAACATTTCTTTTGATGGTGAAATTACATGCTTACAACCCGTTGCTGTAAGGATTATATCGGCGATGGGAAGAGTTTTTTCAATAGGCATAACACTATATCCCGCAAATTTGGCTTGCAAAGCTTTTATTGCATCAACTTCAGTAACAATTACATTAGCCCCTAATCCTCTAGCTCTTAATGCCATTCCTGAGCTGCAATGCCCGAACCCTGCAATCACAACATTTTTTCCTGCGAAGAGAACATGCATGCCATAGATCGCGGCTACAATTCCTTGTCCTGTCCCTAATTCATTATCAAACTGATTTTTACATCGTGCATCATTTACAGGGAAGAGTGGAACTCTTAATTTTCCTTGTTTATCCATCGCTTTAAATCTCTTAACCCCTGTTGTAGTTTCTTCTTGACATGCGATTATCGTGCCATTTTCAATCAACTCTGGAAACTCTTTATGAGCAGTAACAATCATATCAGCACCATCATCAATTAAAATATTCGGTTTTGCCTTGAGACACTCTCGAATACACCAATAAAATTCTTCGTCTGTATTTCCGTGCCACGCAAAAACATTTATTCCTTCTTGAACCAAGGCAGCAGCAACATCATCCTGAGTAGATAACGGATTACTACCACATAAATAGACTTCAGCACCCCCTGCCTTCAAAGTACGAGCGAGAATTCCAGTTTCTTTGGTAATGTGTAAGCATCCGGCAATTGTTATGCCTTCCAAGGGCTTTTCTTTGGAAAATCTCTCACGAATAATATCGGCTGTAACTGGCATTTTAGATTCAGCTACATATAGAGCTTCTTTGCCTTTTTCAGCAAGGTTTTCATCAGCTACTTTATAATTAACCATATTCAATTTCACTATTCACAAAAATGATAAATTTTAACAATATGTTATTCTAATAATTTTATGATATTATTTAAATATGATTGTCAAAATGTGTATACTAAATTACACATTTTTTATACAAACAATTATATTTTTAAATATCAATTACTTAAAAATTATTATGGTAAGCAGCAAAAACCATATAAAATCGTTTGAGATATTGAAAAAAGTCAATACAAAATCAAAACCTAATATCTCAAAAATTTCAAAAGAATTGGGGATTACTAGACAAACTTTTCAAAACAAATTTGAAATGTTAAAGGATAAAGGAACAATTAAAAATTTCACTATTAATATCAACCCTAATATTCGACCCAATTTAAAATACGTGATTTTGGAAATAAAAACAAACCCTAAAGAGCCACACATCGTCGAAGATTTGTTAAAAATTCCTCAAATGAAAATGCTAGATGGAATTTTTGGAGAGTATTCACTCATAGCTCTATTTGTTTTTAACGATTCTGATGAGTTTAACAATGTCCTCCAAAAAGTTGATGAAATAATGGGAACATCTTATTTTAAGAAATATCAGATAATTGAAGCGATAAAAGTGTTTAAAACTAACGGAATAGATGTAACGGCAACAGAACTGGAAATAGACTTAAACATTGACCAAACTGATTATAAAGTTCTGAAAATAATGGAGAACGAACAAAATTTAAAATTGATTTCTACTTACGAAATTTCCAAAATTTTCAAGAAAAAATATAATGTAGAGCTGTCACAATCTACTATTTACAATAGAATAAAAAGACTTGAAGAAACAAGCGTAATACTTAATTATTCCATAAATTTTAAGCCATTAAAGGTTGGATTTAAAGGGAAATTTATAGTAAGAATTAAACCTAAAGACTCTTCAAAATATAGTGAATTGGCATTAAGCTTAGTAAGAAGAGATGAAATTGTGTATCTATTCAGGATGGGCGAGCAATACGGATTGCTAGCAATTGTTCGAGTAAAAAAAATCGAAGATTTCGGAAATTTTATCAAAAATCTCTACGAATCAGAAGATATGGAGGATACTTATACTAATTTTGTGCTTGATGAGTTGAAGCCGTACACAAACTTTAAATTATTTTGATTTTAATTTGATACTTCTTATTATGTGGCTTGAACTTTTAATAAGTAGAAAAAAATTAATTTAAATACCTTTGAATGATATCTTTAATTGAAAAACATGAATTATTTTTTTGAATTAATAACTAAAGGGATAGGATTTTCTAGAGTAGGAAGAATTATTTGTTCAAAGGAATCTAAAAGGTTTATATCGACACCTAATATCCTCGTTCCGATGAAGAAAAGCTTAATAAATCATATAAGTTTTCTTGAGGAATTTGAAGACCACGAGGTATTTTTGATCTTAAAAGAATTCTACTTGAAAATTGGATTTTTACGAGAAAAATTTAAACATACCGGCTTTATCTATAAGCACAATGGTTCAATGGAAAAATTTAAAGAAATTTTAGCTAATAATATTGATATATTTTCAGAGGATAATATTGTTCCTTTAATTCCTTTTAATATTCCTACAACTACCATAAGTAAGGAATTTGCTAAAAACGAAATTATCAATTTTATAACCGATGCCAATCAAATCTTAAATCAATATCAGAATTTAGATTTTGGTTTATCTATTAAGATTTTTGAGTATCCCGAATTATTTGATCTGTATCTTCCTTTAATTAAGAATAACATTAACGTTAGAATATTAAATTTAGTCGATCTATTTGACGTATTTAGTAAATATAGAAATATTTTAGATGTAATTTTCCAAATTAAGCAGGAACTCGACAATAATTTAGTCTTAATGGCTTCAGGTAGAATTATTCCAAAATTTTATCCAATTTTAGTCTATTTAGGAGTAGATTTAATTGATTGTTCCTATCTATTATATTTATCTTCTGAAAATTTCTACGATACTATAGAACATTTACTTCCCATTTATAAATTAAAATATTTACCCTGTCCGTGTTCTATTTGCAAAAGGAAATTAAAACATATCCTAGAAAACAAATATTCCGCCGAAAAAATAGAACAATTAACGCTTCATAATATTATATCAGCTTATACATACATGAATAAAATAAAGTTGTATTTGCGAATGGAGGATTTTCGAGGTTTTGTCGAAAAATCCTCGTTTGACGACATGAACATAATATCTATGTTAAAAGTCTTAGATAAACAGTACTTTAACGCGATGAAACTTGAAACTCCGATAACTCAAGCGAACAAAATTATTAAGTGTTTTGGTCCATCCTCATATTATAGACCCGATTTCCAAGAATTTCGGGAGAGATTATTGAAATGTTTTACGCCAGAATCATGGACAAAACTGATTATCATACTTCCTTGCTCGGCAAAGAAACCGTACTCCGAGTCAAAATCTCACAAGAAATTTTATAGCATAATTAGAAAATTTCGCGATTTTCCTGATTTTCAGGAAATAATTTTAACTTCTCCTTTAGGGGCTATTCCTAGACAACTTGAAAATATATACCCCGTAAATTCATATGACATTTCGGTAACTGGGGATTGGGATAATGAAGAAATAACAATTGCTTCAAATATGTTAATTAAGCTATTGGAAAAATATGATAAGGACATTCCTATTATATGTTTTTTAAAAGAACCGGGATATTTAAAAATTATCGATAGCGCTCGATTAAAACTAAAGAATGAATTTTACTTCACGGAAGTTAAAAGCAATCTAACGACCATTGAATCCTTAAAATCTTTAGAAAATAGCATTAGGGACCTAAAAGATTCGTTTAAACCACTAAAACCTATTCCAAAAAATAAAAGTTTCTCAAAAAGTTGGACTCGTAAATTCATTAAAATATTGGATTATCAATTTGGAAAAGGTTCTGGAGAAAAAATATGTTCTAATGGAATTAGGACTAGAAAAGATGAAAGAAGGCACCAAATAGAAATATTTGACTTGACAAATAAACAGAATCTTGGAAAATTCAATTTTAAAACGGGACAAATTGAATTAAATCTTTCAGGAGCGAATAAACTATTACCTTTAAATGAAAAAACGAATTTTATGGTTTTTGATGGACAAAAAATTAAGGGTAACACCTTATTTCGTCCTGGGATAATAAGTTATAGTCCAAATCTCGTTCCAAAAGATTTTACTCTTATTTTCGATAAAGACAAAAAGAATTTAATTGGATTAGGGAACCTAGAAGTTGGTTCAAATTATATTAATAATTCAAAAACAGGTAAAATTGCAAATGTCTACGAAAAAATTAAATGAAAATAATTTCCTCGTTGAAAAAATCAAAGCACTTAGATCTAAAGCTATAAGAAAAAAGTCAAAATTTGAAGACGAACGATTAGATAAACCAGTAAGTTTTTGGATAAAAGAAGCTCGTTTGCTCAAAGAAAAAGGAAAGGAGTTCACGATTATATTAAGAACAAAGGGATGTAGTTGGGCACTAGGTGAAACTGGAGGGTGTTCCATGTGTGGATATATTCAAGATTCTACCATTGTAGAAATTAACCATATTCATATTATCAACCAATTTGATTACGCCTTAGAAAAAAAAATCAAGGAAATTTCTACCGATAAAGATGATTTCATCCTAAAGATCTTTAATTCTGGAAGCTTTTTCGATGACGACGAAATATCTGCAGATGTTCGTGAACATATATATAATAGAATCGCTGAAGTCCCTAAAATAAAAGAAATCGTTGTAGAATCTCGAGTTGATTATATAACTCGTAAGAAGCTTAAAAAAATGAAAAGCATTTTAAAAAATAAGTACATCGAAGTAGCAATAGGTTTGGAAACGGTAAATGACTATATTAGAAATATATACGTAAATAAAGGCCTAAAATTCGAAGATTTTTTAAACGCAGTCCAAATTTGTAAGGATAATAATGCAGGTGTAAGAGTGTATTTATTGTTTAAACCACCCTTCCTAAATGAACAAACAGCAATAGATGATTGTGCTAGTTCTATTCAAAAATTAGCTAAATTAAAGGTTAATACTATTTCAATCAACCCTCTCAACATTCAAAAAGGCTCGTTAGTGGAATATTTATGGTTTCAAAACCGATATAGGTCACCTTGGTTCTATTCTCTTTTTAAATGTATAATTAAAGCTTGTAAAGACAATTCTATCTTGGATTCAGTTAGAATTATATCGTCTCCCTCTGGGGCTGGCACGAAAAGAGGAATTCACAATTGTTTAAAAAGAGATTGCAACGAATTTATGATAAACTCTCTCAGAGAATTTGTAGTAACCCAAAATATTAGTCATTTAATAAAAAAAGACGATAGCTACTCGTGTGATTGTCTGATAAAATATCAGTTGCAGAAAAATTTCATTTAATTAATACAATTAAGATGACAATTAAAAGAAATTCTTCAACTCACTTTTGAAAGAAATCAAAAACACACAGAATTTTTGTATTTTTGTCGAAAATTAATAATTTATTTATCTATCCCACTCATTTCCCGCTTATTAAGATTTTTAAAATAACGCACATTTGGTATAAATTAATCATTTTTGTAAGCCCTTTTTAAATAAAGGGTATATTTAAATATTATTTATCAATTTTCTATTCTATATTTTAAATAATAGTTAGGGTCGTCGTTTGCAAAAATATATTAAGCTAAATCTATTTTATCTCGGAAATTCTAAAAAACATCACATTTTTAGGGCTAAGAGGTGGGATAAAAACCTCGAAGAAATTTTTCATAAACCTGTTTATACGGAGAAATATGAAGAAATAGGCTATATTAAAGAAATTTTTGGTCCTATAGATTTGCCGTTTATTTCTATAAATATGTTACCTAACAAAAAATTTAGTCCAAATGATACTATCTACGCTAAATTACATTAGTATTTTATATTAGTTTTTTAAAAAAAGAAATATCTAAAAAGGTGTAAATTATTTCAAGTTGGAACCAAAGCAAAGTATCCGAAGCAAATGGTTTGGATGTTAATTGTAGTGAATGCGGTAAAAATATTCTATTTGACGAAAATAGAGGACTATTAGTTTGTCAAGAATGTGGCTTAGTACACTCAGAAAAGCATATAGATCAGGGTCCTGAATGGCGTGCTTTTGATGCAGATCAAAAAAAGAAAAGAACAAGGACTGGAGCTCCAATGACTTACATGATCCACGACAAGGGCTTAAGCACTATGATAGACTGGAAAAATAAGGATATCTTTGGTAAAGAGATTTCTGCTAAAATTAGAGGTCAAATATATCGCTTGAGAAAGTGGCAGAGCAGAATTAGAGTATCAGATGCAACTGAAAGAAACTTGACTTTTGCCTTAAGTGAATTAGATCGCATGGCTTCAAACCTTGATCTTCAGAAAAATCTTCGAGAATGTTCTGCAAAAATCTATAGAGACGCTGTTGGAGCTCATCTTATTCGAGGAAGAAGCATTGAAGGTGTCGCTGCCGCAAGTCTATATGCCGCTTGTAGAATGTATAAAGTGCCGCGCACATTAAACGAGATAGCAGAAGTTGCTCGTGTTGATAAAAAAGAAATAGGTCGTTCCTTTAGATTTATCTCAAGAGAATTAGAACTAAATTTAAACCCAACTAAAGCATTAGATTTTCTCACTCGATTTATATCTGAATTAGATCTATCTACAGATTGCCAAAAAACGGCAAAGAAAATTATCCATATGGCTGAATTAAGGGGGCTAACCTCTGGTCGCGGCCCAACGGGATTGTGCGCCGCAGCAATTTATACCGCATCAATTCTTACTCAAGAAAGGAGAACTCAAAGAAGAATAGCCAAAGTCAGTCAAGTCACAGAGGTGACGGTTCGAAATCGCTTCTCCGAACTTATAGAAAACTTAGATCTTGGAATTAGTTTAAAGAAAAAATAAAAAAAAACATTTTGAACAATCTCTCTTTTTTGTAATACCTTCATAATATACTGATTTAAGACTTTTTTTTTCCAATTTTATTCTATCAATTATTTGATTTTGATAGGTCAGGTATAATGAAACAGGAGAATATTAGATTAATAAATCAAGTTGAAGTAAATTATTTCTTACATAGAATTAAGAAAAATTTCCCAAATTTTGTAGCAGGCGTAATAACTGATAATAACGGATTCGCCATAGGCTCGGATATCTCAAAAAGACTTTGGATTCATGAGAATAAACTAGCTTTATGGGCAATTTCTAAAAATAAGGAGAATAAGGATATCTTAAACGATCCAAATTTAGTTCAGCTCAAGTTTGATATTGATAAAGGGAAGCAGTTTAAACTATTTATTTTGTTAGAAAAATCAAAAAATAATAAAAACAGAGTAAAACCCTTAAAAACTTTAATTAAGTCGCAAGAGTTATTTTAATCCGTTGCGCAACATAAAACTATTTAGAGTGAATTAAATTTTTATAGATAGAATTTTATTTTTATACTATAAACTTAAAAAGGATAATTAGAGTTTACTTTAAATAAATTCTTTTTAATAAAAAAGCACATTGGACAATGTCTAAATCGCTTAAAAAAATAAATGGTAGGTCCAATTGAGTTATTCTCAGGACGAACGTACATTAAAAAAAATATTAGTCGAAATTATAAATAGTACGCCAGGCTTAAAATACGCCATAATCATAGACGACACGGGAATAACTATTGTAAGCGAGTCTAAATTCATTCTAAAGGCTTCTAAAGACGACATCTCCGTCGAAAAAATTGGAGCAATTGGAGGTGCTGTGTTCACCGCTGGCGAAGAACAAGGGTACATCCTCGGTTATGGAAACATTCACTTACAAATCACTGAGTATTTTAAAGGGATGATTTTTTCGATAAAAGCGGGTAAAGGGGTGTTATGTGTTGCTTCAGATAAAAATATTCAAATAGGGCTTGTTAGAGCGATAATGAACAAGTATTCGCCTAAGATTGCAGTAATTTTGAACCGATACATTCAAGCAGAGGAAGGAGAAATAAATAAAGAGTTGAAAGAACTCTTTAATTCAGATACGATTAGCCTTTTGTGATGAATATTCTTTTCTCTTTTTGAAGTAAATACTAATTCTTTTTAAAAGAATTTGACCGTGCTAATTTTGGTTTTAAGTTAAAATAAAGAAAAAAAGAAATGAATCAATTAAATTTTCCAGACTTGGTTTTCCAAGTAATTAACTCACTCGATATTGACATACCCTGAATAAAATCAGCATATATTGTAGCCTAAGACACTAACACAAATTTATCATTTAATGGTTATTCCATAAAATCAAATAAGTTCTCTCGTGCTAGGCGGTAATTTCTATGCCTTTTGGGGCATAATCATGTCTGCACGCTGGGTG
>JAUWNA010000152.1 GCA_030612905.1 Promethearchaeota archaeon | reverse complement strand
GCCATTGGATTAAAGATCCACATCGTTGAAAAGGTAAAAAGAACTCCTAAGATTATAAAATGTAATAACGATATGCTTTTTTTATTTGGATCGCGCTCATTTTTGCCACCACCATCAGAGAGCACTTTCTCAATATCTTTAGGGTTAAAAAGACTGTGATTGATGAAAATTATTATTCCAACAAAGATAAAAGTAGGAATAATTTTAGTAACATCTGATGTAAGATTTGACGATATATTAACGACTAATAGCGTAAAGTAAATTCCTAATCCAATTATCACGCTTCCCAGAAATTGCGAAAAGAGCATGTAAGCGTCGTTTGCTTCGATTAAAACGATAAACGCCATGAAAAAAAGCAGAATTGTAAAAAGCAGCAAAAAATTGACCACAAATATCGCACTTGGAATGATAATAAACTGGGAACTTATTCTCAATCCGCAAATAAGATAAAGCAAGATAAAAGGTTTGTAAGATTTTTTAATCTTTGCTAACATGAATAGGAAGAACTCCACGATTAAAATAGATGCTGCTATTATTATGGTAGGCATTATCGTAAGAATCTCTGAAAAATTCATAAAAATGTACGCATTAATATCTACTATCACGTTATAAAAAGATTCTATAAAAAGGTTGAATATAATTCCAACAAGGAAAATTGAACTTATGTTTTGGTATCTCGGCATTTTTTATCAAAATTGTTTTTTAATTAAATTTAAAAATTGTACATGAAAATATCTGGTTCACCATCATTTTTATAGTTTAATTCAATGTTGCTTTAATCATTTTAAAATTATCATTTTGAATTTTTTCTTTTTCCTCTTTTGTTAGCTTTTCCATTCTTTCTTTCCTGAAAATCAAAATAAATTGGTGTGAGATACTGGGAATCCACGAATAGTTAATCCCATAAAGATGGAGTTTTTTATTTACATCGTACCAAACGATTTCTCCTTTTAATATAAAACCAATCTGGCTTAAAATTCGTGCGATATCGGCGTTTAAAAGAAAATACTGTCCGTTATGATACATGTTACCGATAAATACAGCACAATATCGACCTGGTTTTAAAAGAGTGAAACATCTGGTAAAAACATCTTTGATCAACAACTCCCATTCTTCTTTAGTTCGCTTAATATTTTCGGAATCATCGCTAAACCTAGATAATTTCGATTTATCTGAATACACACCTTTTGAATCTTCCCCTACTTTTTTATACACTCCCTTCGATTTCTCAACGATGTCCATCTTCCAATAAGGGACATCTGTTAAGATAAAATCGAATTTTTCATAATTTTTTTCGATTAAATTTTGAAGTACTTCACGAGAATCTCCATGAATCAATTTTTGAGGCTCAATAGCTTCCAAATCGCACACATTATAATAAATATCAATCCATTGCTTATTTATTTCGACGCCAATACCGTTTCGTTTGCTCAAAGAACAGCCAAATAACGTCCCTCCAACGCCACAAAAAGGATCTAACACTAGTTCTCCTTCTTTTGTAAACGTTTTAATAATCATTTCACATAATTCGGGAGGTTTTTGTCCACCGTGTTTATTTCTAAGCTTAAGTTGAAAGCTAGGAGGAAAACCTTTTGGAATAACAGACTTAGTTGAAAATACCCATTCTTTGCCTGTTAAATCGTTAAGTTGATTCACTACGTCGTAAAAACCGCGAGACTCTCCACTTTTAGAGAATAATTCTATTTTTTTAATCCGCCGTTCACCTAATTAAGTGTTTTTGGGAAATATTGTACTTTAATAATTCATTCAGATTTGAAGATAATTCTATATATTAATAGATTAATATAGGTATTAATCCTTTAATATGTCTGATCGAAATGAAGCAATGATATATTAGATAAAGATTTTTAAACTTTAATTGAATCTATTAAAAATAAAAAGTAAAAAAAATAAAAAAATTCTCCAGTGATAGTTTGATGAAATTATTGACAATTAACGAAAAAGGGGATCTAATCGAATTAGATAAGTTAGAATTTGATAACCAGAGCGTATATCTTATTGATGATATTAAGAAAAACACAGTATTTATCTGGGTAGGACTTGACGTCCTACAATATAAAAAAGATATAACGGCAGCGTGGGCTAGAAAATTCGATAAAGACCGGGGAGGTGCCTGTAAAATATTGATAATGAAGCAAGATAGAGAATACGGATCATTTCTAAATATGATGGACGAATTAAAAAAGGGTTTAATTCCAAGTGATAGACCCGAACTAATATTAAAAGAACCTACTGAATCTCCAAAACCCGTGTTCGATAGAGATTCCAAAATAGAAGAGGAGGATGAATCTGGAGCGAGGATATCAGCGGGGATGGCACAGTTCGAGGAATATAACCAATTAGAAATTGAGGTACCAGTAGACAAACCAGATGAATCAGTAATGGTACTGGAGTCGCTAGGATTTGAAGAAATAGTTGAAGAAGAAGAAGTTGTAGACATAGTTGAAGAAGCAGTTGAAGAAGATATTGATGATGAAGAGGAGGAGATTGGTCTTGAATCGCAAATTAGAGAAGGGGCTTATTATCTTTCTCTGAAAAAATACTCATACAATGATTTGTGCTGGCTGTTAGCAGAAACAATTCAAAATATAAATCTTGGGATGCCTTCTCTTGAGGAGATTAGGAAGAAGGCAGAGGAAGTGTATAATTCGTCAAGTACTTACGATGAGTTGTGTTGGTTAAATGCTGAGATGGATCTTTTAATCAAGCATCATTATCTTGAACAAGAAAAAAGAGAGTTTTTTTAAATAAATTTTATTCCTTTTTGTAATCTCGCCCTATGTGCCAAGCTCTTCCTATTGGTTCACCGATTTTCCAATAGTTAAGATCGCTCATAGAAAAAAACACAGGTTTCATTTTTTTAATGTCGGGAATTCCATTTGTTAAGAATTTCTCTTCGGCGTAAGCTTGGATGATTTCTCCAAGAAAAATATCATGTCCTTTCCCAGTTTCTACGATCTGGACAACTTTACACTCTAAATTTAACGGTGCATCCTTAATCATAGGCGCGGTTTTTAATTCTCCATAAAAAACTTCAAATACTTCAGATTTGTCTACTTTTTTGCCAGATTTTATTCCACAATAATCAGTTGGTAATATTATATCTTCAGAAGGTGTGTTGACGCTAAATGTTTGGTTTTCCCTTATACCTATATTAGTGAAATGATCTTGATTAGCAGAAATAGATATCATGGGTGGTTTATGTTCCACAATACTAACCCAACCAATTGGCATAAAGTTTGGCTTTCCCTCTACATTTGCTCCTACGACTACAACTGGCATGGGGTATAGATATGCTCCAAGTTTAATTTTATTTTTATTTTTAGTCATTTTAATCTCGAGTTTAATGTTTTTAGGCTTATAGATGTAATATAAAATTATGCTTAAGAATTAAAATTATTTGGTTATAATTTAAAAATTAAATAAAAGAGCGTAAGTTTAGAAATTACGCTTTAACCATGATTAGCATCATTTTAAATCGTTCAAGAGCTTTGAGAGCGTGAGGTTCGTTAGCTGGCATGGTGATCATCTGCCCGGAATTTAAAATGTAAGACTTTTTAGATATTATAATTTCCGCTTTTCCATTAAAAACATATACTAACGCATCAAATGGAGCAGTATGTTCACTTAAACCTTGATCTTTGTCGAACGAGAATAATGTTACTGAGCCTACTTTTTTATTAACTAACATTCTACTGACAACAGAACCCTCTTGATAATCAAGTAAGCTTTCTAAATTTAAGATTTCAGCGCCTTCTTTATTTTGGTTGGTTTTACTCATATTTTTCACTTTTAAGTTTTAACATTTTCTGTTTAATCTTGATAGTAGTAAGACGTATATAAAACTAGATTCGAACATGTTATTTGATGTATTGAAATTCAATTACTTCAGTCTTATAATACCTAATTATCAACTTTTTAAATTAATAATTATAGAGATATAGTATGGTACAAGAAAGATTAGATTTATATAGAGAATTACAGAAGCATCTTGATAAAATGCCGGTTGGTTATCCAGCTACAGAATCTGGTATTGAAATTAAAGTTTTGAAGCATCTCTTCACTCCTGAACAGGTTAAGATCTCACTAAAATTGAATTTTATGGCAGATCCGTTAAGAAAAATTTACCGGAGATTGAAAAAAAGTGGTTTCTCTTTAGAAGAATTAGAGAGCAAGTTAGACGATATGTATTTCAAGGGTTTAATTAATCGGGGAGTTGTAAAAGAAGGAGAAACAGACATTAAGTATTATGGTAGCGCTCCTTTAGTAGTAGGCATGTTTGAATATCAATTGAATAGGTTGACGCCTGAATTTTTTAAAGATGCTCATGAATACATAAAAAATACCTTTTTTAATGAAGAGTATAATATTACGGGTATTCCTCAATTACGAGTGATCCCAATAGATCAGACTGTTAATTACGAACAGTCAATTGCTCAATACGACGACTTAAAAACACTTATTGAAAATATCGGAGAACCAATTGCTGTTATGGAATGTATCTGTCGAAAAGGGGCGGATCTCATAGGAGAGCCATGTACAAAGACAAGATTACGTGAATCGTGCTTTTCCTTCAGAACAGCTGCTAAGAGTTTTATAGAAAAAGGTCTAGCTCGAGAAATTACGAAGGAAGAGGCTTTTAAAATCCTTGAAAAAGCAGAAGAAGATGGTTTAGTGCTTCAACCGGGAAACTCTCAGAGGCCAATGAGTATATGTACCTGTTGTGGTTGTTGTTGTGGTGTACTCACGAGCCAAAAACAGCTACCTGAATTATCACACTTTTTCGCCACTAATTTTTACGCTGAAGTAGATCCAGATTTATGCGTAGGTTGTGGAATCTGTGAGGATAGATGCAATTTGGATGCTATTAATATTGAAGACAACATCGCTCAAGTAGATAAAGGAAGGTGTATTGGTTGCGGAGTGTGCGTTCCTACTTGTACTGCAGAAGCAATGAAGCTTTTTAAGAAAGAAGAAGAGACGCTTCCTCCAAGGAATACACTGGCAACCTATATGACAATTATGGATAAAAAGGCAGAAAAAGCGAGGGCACAAAAAATTTAATATTTTAAAATTATATTTTTATAAACTCTAATATTAAGAGGGTATCTAATGGGATTACCAGGCATTACGAGGGAGGAGATGACCGAAGCAAACCAGATAAAGGTTGATGATTTTGGATAACAGGTATTGGACAATTAGTTAAATCTAATAAATGTAATGTCAAATATTTTTAAAATTTAATAATTATATTTTAATAGAATCCGAGTTTTTGCAAAATAGTTTTATAACATAATTCTAAAAATAGCTTGTTTAATATGGTAAATACTATAAAAAATTCTAAAATAGAAATTGATATTGAAAATTGTACAGGATGTAAAGCGTGCGTTAAGGAATGCGTTGCTGGTTTGTTTTATTTTGAAGCAGATTTACTCCAAATAGTCGATACTTTTGAAGATTCTTGTATATTATGCGGTCACTGTGAAGCTGTATGTCCTGTTGATGTAATTAGATTACTTTTTCATAAACAAGAGGTATTAGCAGATAACT
>JAUWNA010000001.1 GCA_030612905.1 Promethearchaeota archaeon | reverse complement strand
GGTATTAAATCTATAATATCTTCTGGTAATTCGCCTACTAAAGCTTCTCCAAGGGAACGAAATTTATAATTTGGATCCATTTCTCCCTTGGCGTTAATAATTTCAAAAATTAACTCGTTTCTTATGCATTCAATCAAATTGTTAACTTTTTTTTCGTTCTTTATTAAGGGAAAGAGCACATAGGTTCCACTATGTATAACTTTTTTTTTTTTATCTATAATACTTTCATCTGATAATTTTGTTTTAATTAATTTTAGAAATTTTTCAGCAGAATCCTTTTTAATTTTTAAAAATTGAGTGTTTTCTTTTCCAGTTCTATTCATAAGAATCATTAACCTTGAAAAGTATTGAAATTTGTTTCTTAGAATTAGTTAATTTGTTAATAATATTCCTGTTCAATTCCCTTGAGGATTTTGTACAATTTATTAGAATGGTTCTATCGCATATATAGTTGCTTTTTCGAAAGACTAAGTCTTTTTTACTTAGTAAAGTTAAGTTACTGTTGCCATAACCATAAAAAGAATCGACTATATCGTCTACTTTTATTACGACATCGATCTTTTCCCCGCTCTTAATTTTTTTCTTCAATCCCGGATTTAAATCATAACAAGCTTTTGACGCCTTAATAGCCAAAATACAAGTTCCCTCTTTAGTAAGATAATCGTCCTTAGTTAACTCAATAGTTGTACTATGGGTACATTGAATAAAGGGATGGCCAATTGCATTGATTGAGTCTAAGATAATCATTTCTTATTCTTCCTTTAAATATTGAAAGATATCATCTATATGTTTAACCACACAAGAGTCTGATTCAAATATTCTATTTACGATGCTTATAAGCCCGTTAATTGGATGATTGTTTGGGAATTGCGTAGATTCGTTAAATTGGTTAAGATATAATTCTGGGATCAGAAGGATACATTTTTTATAATTATTCGAATTAATTTTTAAAAACGCTTCTGAACTTTCTATGGAATTTTGATAGAAAACATCATTAATAGAGGAGGAATCGCATGATTCGTATTGCCCCATTGGAAATGTATCAATTAATTCAAATGGAATGATCCCATAAATTATAGAATAAAAAACCAAATGGATGTTCTTTCTTTGAATAAGTTGATTGTTATTTATTATATTTAACCAGTTACTCGTGGTAGGCGAATTTTTGCCTTTTACATCCAATTCGGGAAAAATTATCGGATATTTAACTTCTTTAGGGGGGCGATAATCGTTAATTATTTTTTGTTCGTATCGATAAATTAAAGGTCTATCTACACTTTCGGTACAAGTATAAAGCCTTCCATGATTTTTATATACTTTCTCGTAAACTTCAAAAAAAGGTTTATTCTTTTTTATTAGACTAGCGGCTTTCACTAAATTAGGATGAGCACGGATTCTTTGTTCGACTAACTCCCATAGATTTCCTTCTCTTATTGCTTGTCTAATTGTTCTTAATTCAGAGAAGGATAAGTATAAGTTATGTTTTGCTAGTAGTTCAATCCTTAAATTATCTTCAAATTTTTTAATCTCTTTTGGGGAAAATTTAGAGCATATAGGGCAATGGCAGGGGAACTCTTCTAATTCTTCAAGCTTTTTAGTACCGGTTGATAGGGTAAAATAACGATTTTGCTTTGCAAATAATATGTATGCTGCCGAATCCATTAAATCACAACCACATGCGACCGCTAAAGAAAAATATTGCGGTAATCCTAAACCAAACATATGAATTGGTTTGTTGGGAGCAATATACTTCTTTACAGTCAAGAGCATTTGTGTGGTTAATTCAAACCTGTAATTTAAAAACGCTTTTACAATTCCACCGATAGCATAGACTCCAAAATCTAATTTACTCATTTCCAGAGCACTTTCTTTCAGTAAGTCTAAATGTTTTCCACCATGTATTGGACCAAACCAATAGCTCTCTGAGCGTGATCTCCTTGAAATATTACTTTTTGCCCTTTGAATAGTAGTTAGCACTTTTTCCTTTGCAATATCGTAGTGATCTTCTAATTGTACTGGTATATCTAATATAACAGAAAAATCTGCTCCTATATTTTCTTGAAATTTCTCAATGCTATTCGGATTAATATCTAAAGAATCGTCATTATACATATACTGTTGAAACGCACCACTATCGGTTGCTATTATTCCATCATAATTTAAATGTTCGTGAACTCCTTTCTGTAGAACTTGAGTTCTTAAGTTTTCCTTTTTATAAATAATGTATGCGTTAGTAAAAAGACATTGGGCACCAATTTTCTTTAAATCGAGAGGGGAAATAATGTTTTTGTAAGGATGTACTACTGGAAATAAATTAGGAGTAAGCATCTCTTTATTGTTTAATTTAATGCTACCTAAACGCGCTAATGCATCGATATCATTTATTTCAAATTTCACATTCAATCACTTCTAAAAAAAATCAATCAAAAAATTTTTGTAAACGGTTTTCTTGAAATAATTTTTCTAACCAGTCCACATTTCCTGCGTAATACTTTTCTAAATCTTTTTCTTTTAGAATAATATCCATAATCATTTTAGTTATTGATTCAATATTTATTTTTGTTGTATCCATTTCTAATATAGGCGTATCTAATTGTTTATTTATAAAGAAATTTACGCAGTTTCCTAAAATTTCTGATTGAACATTTTCTCTAATTTTTTCTATTTTATATCCTCTTTTTTTTAACCTTATAGATAATTCGTCCGGATCACACCTCAATATTATGACCCAATCGATATGTCGTTCAGGAACGATGTCTGAAAAATGACTTTCAATTATTAAAAAATCAAAATTTTCTTTTCTATATTTTTCTATTAACTTAATCAAAAAAGGAATTAATTTACTGCTATTTATAATAGATGTTTCTCTTTTACTGTCGTAATCTATTATTAAATTTTCTGAAATTGCTAATTCATTTAAACTAATTACTTTAACTTTAAGGTAATTAGCGATGTTATTTGAAACAGTAGTTTTTCCCGTTCCTGGTGTGCCAGAGACCACTAAAATTTTCATATTCTATTAAATATAATCTACTATGAAATATAAAATAATTTTTACTAATAAAATAGAAAAAATATCTTAAAATTTAATTTACTTCAAATAAACTCAGATAAGAAAATTCCTTGCTAAAAAAAAGAAAAGTAAATGGTGGGCTTATTTAGAGCATAAAAATAAAGAGCTCTTATAAGCAGCACCTAATTATGGATTAATATAACCTTGACCGGGCATTACAATCACCTAAAATTTAAATATGGAAGATTTTTTTATAAACTTAAACAAAAGATGGAAATTTTTTTCATCTTTTCATTAACTAATTTTCACCTTTTTTATTTAAACTTCAATAATTATTTAGAAATGAATAAATATGGAAGACATCGATCCATTTATTTACCTTTTTAAAATAGGTGCATTACTATTTAATTTTGGAATCTTCGATAAAATCGTTGATTCTGGGACTTTATTCTGCTGAAATTCCATAATCAGTTAATAAAATTGTTATAAATGCTTTTAAATTAAGTCAGAAGGTAGAGTTGGGTTCACGAGCAAATCTCGAAACTCCTTAACAGAGGGTGTTTTGCCGTATTTTTTCCTTATGATATTTGTGCCAAGATTATATAAAAAAGCGTTTTTTGAATAAGCGGGAGTAGATAACCGTTTTAATTCTATTTTTAGAACATCCTCATTAAATAGTTCGACATCTTTACCATATTGAATAAGTTCTTCTTCACTATACTTATCGACTACCGCATGATATGCAAAATTATACCAAAAGATAGGTATTTTAGTTTTTAATTTATTTTGCAATATAATCTTTTCAAGGGATGCTTCTTCTGATATATCTGTACAAAATTCTCTCAAGCCAATTTCTGCAGATTTCTTGTTTGAATAAAGCATGGAATTTGCTAAATTTGCAATTCCTTCGGAAATGATCATTTTGGGAGAATGGAGGATTAAGATAGAATGCTCAAATTGATTCAGTTCACGATATAATTTTTTTTCATTAAGAATAAATTCTGTGTGGTGCCCTGGATATCCTTCATGACTCGCAGCAGATAGAAATGAAGTCCAATACATAGCATACTTTGGGTTGACTTCTATTCGGGAATGGTAATTACCTAGGTACCAATTATAGAAAGACCATTTTATTTCATCATTTGTTTTTACTACCAAATCTATAGAAATGTGTTCTTTTTTAGGTAGAAGATTAGGGAATAATATATTAGTCTGTTTTTTTACAATATTAAGCGCGTTTTTAAACAAAACTAATACTCTAGCTTCGGGAACTCTTCGAGTCACTCTTAATTTATCCAAACGCTCTTCTAAAGTTCCAGGACCACCGTATGCTTCGTCATACTCCTTTTTTAAGTTTTTCAGTTCTGATTAGCAGGCTGTAAAGCTACATCATAAAGTTTTAAAAATTGATCTTTTATTGACATTTCGACTCCGTTTAATAATTCTATTGAAGTCCTCATTTCCGTAAGCATTTTTTTTAGGTATCGCTCACGATTCTTATCGTAACCTTGTGCTCCTAGTTGCTTTATTAAAGCTTTACAATCAATTAATAGTTTATTTGGCGAGGTTATAGATTCATTGTCAACAATTTGACGAATCTTTTCATGTCCATAATAAAAATCAACATATCCCTTGATATGTTTGTCAATTCGGAGCGGTAGTGGTAAAAATTCTTCCTCAAAATTCGTTATTTTTTTCATTTTTTAACCAGATAATTATTTTTCGTTTTAAAGAAGTTGATAATTTTACAAGTGTCTTAAAAGTATTTAAATAAAAATTTGAATTTTACATTTTATTTAATTGGTAGAGATTTAAAAAATAATATTTTGGAAAAATTAAAAATCTAAAATTAGTTCATTAAACATTTAATATTTCGTTAGAGAAGATACCATAATAACAGTTAGTCTTAAAATGGGAAAGGGGGGCTTCGAACCCCCGACCTCACGGTTATCAGCCGTGCGCTATACCAGGCTAAGCCACTCTCCCGAGCTTATTTCGCCAAATTCCATAAATTTCATAAAATTTGGTTTTTTAATATTTACTTAAAGATTAGATATTTAAAAAAATTTTGGGTTCTAAAGCCTCAAATTTTAATAGAATAAAGAGCATACTTTTTAATAATAATCTTAAAAAGTGAATTTAATGTCAAATATTTTAAACTATTCTATTATTGGGTTAGAGGATTATCTAATAAGTTTTGAGAGTTATTGTTCACCATGTGAAATCCAAAAGTTTTGTAAATATGGGAAAACAGAGTCTTTCTCGATAACGATAAACTGTGGCGATTTAAATAGGGCTAAAGAAAAAATTAAATTTGACCAGCTTCAGAAGCTTCAAAAAAAAGAGGACGTTTCTGTAACTTATGAAGAGCTAATTAAGAAAGTGAAGATAAACTTGCAAAATATTTTTAGTCAAATATGGAAAGAAAAAGTCAAAGATCAAAAAGAGGAAATTAGATGTCTAGATTCGAGAAAAACAGACTCTATGCTTGTTGTCCAACAAGGTCAAGACTGGTGGCAAGATTTCGTTTCCACAATAAAAGAAATAAATCAAGAGTGTGAAAAAATCCTGTAGATCACCCTTAGAATTTGAATATAGGACCAAAAAACGAATTCAATTTTTTAAATTTAAAAATTCTATATCTTATGCGTGTAGTTTTTTTATGAATAGATTAAATTATTATTAGATGGACTCTTCTCTTCGTTTAGAGGATTTATTTGGAGATATCGTAAATCCCTTAGAAGTATGGTGTATAGAATTTAACAAATACGCAATAATATATTTCAAATTGATTAAATTTATTTTTGTTCTGATCTTGCTGATGTGTGGAATTTTAACTTTATTAAAGTTAAGAGGATTTTATTTCAAATCAAGATTAATAACTTCAGAGAATAATAAAGATAAGAAAAGTTTACTCACAAAACCAAGATTAATTATAGGGAGCGCTTACATTATTCTAGCTTGTGGGATACTCTTTAATTACCTTATATATTTTTTAATATGGGCTTTTGAACCACTCCCGGATAGGCTTATTTTTAATTTCATAACTCTTACTGATATAGATCCTTACATCACGAATAGAATAACTGATATTCATTCAGCAATTTATCCACATGAAAAAACGCTTTATTATATTGTTGCTATGGCTTCTTTTTTCTTCACGCTTCATCTAATACTTTCTATTTGGTATCTTATATATAAAAGTAAGCATCCTAGACAAACTATGAAGCATTTGGTTATATCTATTTCAGGTGTTATAATTTTTGGATTTACAACATTTATGCCATTAATGCTGTAGGATATTGTAGACAGCATATAATTTTGATCGAAAGATTTATATATCTAAGGTGGATATAAATAATTTGCATTCAAGGAAGAAATCAATTTTCAGTCACAAGAAATTTAGATTTTCAATTTATGCGTTTTTCAGTTAGTTTACATGGGAATTTAGTAGTTTTAATATTTAGTTTGAGAATTATTTTTTTACAAAGAGGTTTTGAATATGGAAATAAAATCTGAAGTTAGAGATTTATCAAATTTATGTCCAGAATGTGGAGGAAAGACAATTTCAATTCAAGAAAAGGGAGAGATCGTATGTCGTCAATGTGGGTTAGTTATAAGCGAAAGAATTTTGGATACAGCTCATAGCGGTAAAAGGGCTTTTACAAAGCAAGAAAAAGAAAGAAGGGAAAGGACGGGATCTCCAATCTCTATTTTGTTGCCTGATATGGGTCTAAGTACTATTATTGATAAAAATAATATAACAAATCCTGATTTAAAAAGGGCTGCAAAATGGAATTCTCGCATGACGTGGGATAAAAGGAATATGCTAATCGCCACAACTGAGTTAAAAAGAATAGGAAGTAATTTAAATTTACCGATTCATGTAAAAAAAGCAGCCATTAGGTTGTATATTGAAGCATTTAAGAGAAAATTATTACGCGGCAGATCAATAAATGGGATGGTTGCCGCTTGCCTATACTTCGCTTGTAGAGAAAGAAGGATTCCAAGAACTCTTCAAGAGATATTAGATGAAACATCTATTAATGCAAAAAATGTAAGAAGATGTTACAGAACATTAATAAGAGAATTAAATTTGAAAGTGCCTTCTACTGATCCGATTTCTCTTATACCAAGGTATATTGCTGAATTGGGATTAGGCGCCGAAACTGAAAAAACAGCAATAAAAGTTTTACAGTCTTTTATTTCAAAATATTCGACAAGTGGCAAAGATCCAAAAGGTTTGTGCGCAGGATCATTATATTTAGTATGTAAAAAGAAAGACAAAAGGATTTCTCAAAAAGAAATTGCTAATGTTGTAGGAGTCACAGAAGTGACTCTTCGTTCTAGGTATAAAGAATTGATAAATAAATTAAACATTAAAATATAATTTTTTTCTTTCTTTTAAAATTCTTTTTTCAGAAGGAGTTTAATAAAATCTGGAAGGGTTATTAAATAGCTTTGAGCATTAGGAAGCTGTTCTTTGATCTTTATAAATAGTTGAGAATAATGTTCTGCTTTATCCTTTTGTTTTAGAACTTCGTTGCGAGATTGTTCTCGTATTGGCTCAACAGGAATTCCACGTAATACAGATCTAGCAGGAATTATTAATCCTGGGGGAATTTGGCTTTTGTTGATAATTATTGAGCCTTCACCAATTGAACATTCTTCATAAATAAGAGTACCTTCCATAATTTGAACATAATCTTCCATAAAGCACCCTAAAATGGTAACTCCCGACTCAATAATGCAATATCGTCCAATATGAATTGAGCTTTTTTGGGATCTTGTAAACATCATAACACCATTAAATACAGTAGTGTACTCTCCAATGTTAATTTTAGAGTTTTCAGCACGTATAATAGAGCCAGGCCATATAATAGCATTATCATTTACAGTGACATCGCCTATTAAAGTAGCAAGTGGAGATACATAACAATTACTGCTGATTTTAGGACTTCTTCCGTTATATTCAAGTAATACCAATATTTTTCATCTCTTTAAAAAATTTTATTTTATATTAAAACTAAAAAGAAGGTAAAATTTTAACCATTTAAATTTAATTTATTATTAATTTCTAATGGATTCTTTTTGGTATTATTTCATCCTTAATTTTAAGATAAAAATTAGAAATCCCGTTTAATTGTGAATTTTAATAGGATTTTTGGCATCATAAAAGTAGAACTCGTCGTGTGGAAATTCTAAACTTAAAAAATTATACAATTTTCTCAATGCTATCATTTGACAATTGTAAAGAGGTATTTGAATTAAGTTTAAACCTGATTCTCTCGCGTAATCTGCAAAATTATGGTTCATATTTCCTGAAATATAGCAATCACATCCATGCTTTAAAGCTTTTCTTAAGTAATTTAAATCCGTTATTTCCCCTCCTACAATACAAATTTTATTAATTACTGTACTTGATTCGCCTACAAATGAAATTTTTTCTATTTGTAAATTTGATTTGATCCTTTTCAATAAATTGTCTAAGTTTAATGTCCTTTTAGTCCCTGTGTATAAGTCTGGTAAGCAAATCCTCCCGATAGGAACGATCTCGCCTTTATCATTCTCAATATTAAAAAGTTTATCCAATTTTAAATATAAAGATTCCATAATAGTTTCTGAAATTCCACCTTCTGCTGCAATAAAAGGTGAACTTAGTACAAATACTAATGTTGGATACTTAGAAAGCAAAGTTAATTTGTTTATTAGTAATTGGTTAAAATTAGTAATTGGTTCATTCATAAGGCCATAAAGGGAAATAATTAGATTAATTTTATTTTTGATTGCATAGTGAATTGATTCTAAACTTAAATCAACTGAAAACAATATCCTTTTAATATACTTTTTTTTACTGACTTGGCCGTAATGTAACCCGTAATTTTCGGAATTAAACTTATATATTCTCGGAGCTAATTTTCTTTCAAATAAAGATTTAATCTCAACAAAAAACATATTAACCATCAACCTTTTAGGCATTAATTGAGATTTTAAACAACTACAAAAATTAAAAGTCTGTGTAGGTTTTTTAAAAATTAATATAAAAAATTATTTATGTGGATCGAAAATACAGAGTGAAAGTAATGATAAAAGATGATAAATGCATTTTTTGCAAAATTATTGAGAAAAGTATTCCCTCTAAAGTTTTATTTGAAAATGATAAGAATTTAGCTTTTTTAGACATTTTTCCAGTTTCAAAAGGGCATACGATTGTTATTCCTAAAAACCACTATAAAAATTTAGAAGAAATTCCTAATACTGAATTGTCAGAATTATTTGAAATAGTTAAAAAATTATCTATTTTAATCCATAAAAAATTAAAAGTTGATGGTTATAATATTCTCCAAAATAATTTTAGGGCAGCTGGTCAAGTGGTTAACCATTTTCACGTTCATATAATTCCTAGAAGTAATGAAGATGGAAAATTTAAATTGTATGTTCCAAAAAAACAAGCTAAAGAAAAGGAACTCAATCAAATATTAAAAATTTTTAATGAGTAAGCAAGTACTGTTCAATTTTTAGAATTAGTTTAGTTTAAAAACATATTTTATCATTCTTTTATAAAAATAATTTGTTTTAAACCATGAAAAAAAGATCTTTCATTAAAAAATTTCATAAAATCTTAAAAAATAAATTAAAGGAATACATTTTAGACGAATATGGTGGAAATCTTCTAGAATACGCTTTATTAATTGGATTAGCTTTGTTTATTTTTTTTATTATAGTTGGAGTTATGACTTCTTTATTAGAATGGCCATTAGAACTATCTAGGAACTTTTGGGAAGAATTTGGTGCTAAAATTACATAAAATATATCCTTAAAATAGCGTTCAATTAGATCTAATTTCAATCAGAATTTTTTATAACTAAATTTTCTATAATTTTAATATTGTATCTTTCTGTCCAAATATGAATACTTTCTAATACATATATTCTATCTACTTGCAAAAAATCAACAAAATCTTCAAAGGGTATTTTATTTACTCCTTTAAATAAATTCTTGATTTTATTATTAATGGTAATATCATCAGGAGGAAATAACTCTCTCTTCTTTGCTTTCATTTTTTCTATAACATCATCAAATTTACCATAGTCAAAAAAATGTTCTACAATCCTGCTGATTACTGAAGCAGGAGTGCTTCCAAAAACACCAACTAATTCTTTTACTTGGTTCATACTAATTTTACTCAAAGTAACCGTTGTTCTTGTTGTCTCAGTCATTTTAGTAATTAAAAGATTTTAATTTACAACTATAATATTATTTTTGTCGTTTTTAAATTTATGTTAATTGATGATAATAAAGCATAAATAAGCATCTTTATATAAAAATCGATACTATAATATATCATAGAACTAAGCATTGGTACTTAGGTTAAAATGTCGATAAATTGTCGAGTTGACAGTTAATACCAATGTTCAAAAATGGAGGAAAAAATTATGGCTAATAAAACAGAAATAGATTTTGGATCTAAAGAATATCTAACACCAATTCAATATAATTTGATTAAAACATTGCAAAATGGTGGACCATATACACGCAAAGCTTTAGTTAAAGAGTTAAAAACTCCAAGAACTACCATATATGATAACTTGCTTAAATTGCAAAAAAGGAAGTTTATTGAAAAATTTTCAAGGAATAATGGAATGAGAGGTAGACCCCTGGTTTTTTGGAAACTAAAGAATTAGATTTTTAATATTATTTCTTTTTTCAATTTTTATTATTATTGAATTTTTAATAATATTATCAAAAGCTCCAAAATTTCCATTGCAAATTTTTATTATAAAATAGTAGAAAGTTTATGTATATATATTATAAAGCAGCCCCAGTCTTAAATTACTCATAAATATTTAAATTATCCTATTAACAAATTAATTTTCTAAAATAAATTTTTATCATAGTTTAAAATTTTGCAGTGGAAAAATAGGAGTTCATAAATCTTATTATATTCACATTAATTTGATAGTTTTTTAGAACATTATTTAGGAATGTAATAGTATTCATTAATTCTTTTTTGATAGGCATCTTTAGTACTACCAACTTTATTAATTCGAGGCCGTTTCGTCAATTCATCTCTTCTAAAAGTGATTCCCATCAATTTTAAAAATAAATTAAATCCATCTCTTAAATTTAATGGGGCAGAAGCCTTACCTTCTAACCCAGGCGTTCCCTCAAATACTAAAATTGAATCCGCTATAAAATCTTGGGTTATTATATCATGTTCGACTACAAATGCTGATTTTTTTAATTCTTCAATAGATTTTCTCAATAGTTGGGCGACTTGTAATCTCATTTCAACATCTAAAAAAGCAGATGGTTCATCTAACAAATAAATATCAGCTTCAGTCGATAAACAGTTAGCTATAGCTACCCTTTGTAATTCTCCGCCACTTAATTCAGAAAACCTCCGTCCTTTGATATCTTCCAATTTTAACCCATTAATTAATCGTTTTTTGTAGGATTGACTTAGATAAGGAGCCAATCTAATCTGATTGATAATTTCAGAAACCAATTTTGACTCAATTATTTCAATATATTGAGGTTTGACTGAAACTTTTAACTTTTTATTTTCAGCGTTTTCTGTATTAGATTTTATTTTATTAGCTATTAAATCGATGAATGTAGATTTACCAATTGCGTTAGCCCCAAGTATACCTATAATTTCGCCAGCGTGGATTTCACTCCCATCTACGGTTAGATGGAAATCACCCAATGTTTTTTCTAAATTCTCATAAGAGAGTATAATAGCTCCAGAGTCAAATGACGAATCTATAGGTGGTCTTTCATGAAATCGAATTGGTTCGTTTCTAATTCTTACATTTTCATCTTTAATATACCCATTTAAATATATATTAATTCCTACTCTTACGCCTTGAGGGTGTGATATAATTCCATATGCTCCAGGAATTCCATAAAGTAGGGATATATAATCGCTTAAGTAGTCTAATATTGCTAAGTCGTGTTCAACAACGACAACGGTTTTGTCGTTATCCGTAAGGGATCTAATCAATTTAGCCATGTTAATCCTTTCACTAACATCTAAATAAGAGCTAGGTTCATCAATAAGATATACATCTGCATCTTTAAGATAAGCAGCAGCAATGGCAACCCTTTGTAACTCACCACCCGATAAAACAGATACTTTTCTATCTAAGATTTCATTAAGGTTGAGTTGCTTAACAATTGAATCTAAACGATCATTAATGTCGTTTTTTTTTAATAAATTATAAACTTTTCCGGAAACATGTTTGGGTATAAGAGTAATATTTTGAGGCTTATGAACAATCTTAGATTTTTTAGTAAACAACTCTATAAAATACTGCTGTAATTCTGAGCCTTTAAAGAAATTAATTATACTATCATTACTTGGAACTTCATCTTTAAACATTCCAAGATTCATTCTTAATTCTCCTGAAAGTATATTTAGCATAGTACTTTTCCCTATCCCATTTTGGCCTATTAACCCTAGTACCTTTCCTTTCTTAGGAATAGCCATTCTAAATAAGGTAAATTGATCTGGGCCATAACGATAAGTAATTTGGTTTTTTAAGGGATCTGGTAAATTAACAATCTTTATTGCATTAAAAGGGCATTTTTTTATACAGATTCCACACCCAGTACATAGATTCTCTGTTATTCTTACATTTTTCCCATCCGGGCTTAATTCTATAGTTTTTTCTCCTGTTCTTACCTTTGGACAATATTTAATACATGGTTTTTCCCCAAAAGGGCTACATTTATCAGGTTTACAGCGATCTTTATTAAGTACAGCGATTCTCAAAACTTTTTCACCACTTTTTAAAATAATAAATGATAAATAATTTTTATCATTTACTCGGCTTAGGTTTAATTAATTAGTGAAATAACTTGGTAAATAAATTATTAGTACATTGGTTAGAAGAAACAGTGGACAAAATTTCTTTCAGAAATCTAACAGAATTAACTCTATCTACTGGCAAAACCCCTTCAGGACATGTTCATATAGGAATATTAAGAGAAATAATTATTTGCGATGCTTTAAGAAGAGTATTTGAAGAAAAAAGCTCTAAAATAAATACTTATCTATTTATGGATGATTTTGACGCAGCTAAAAGATTTCCATATTACATCGATAAGACGTTTCAGAAAGAGTATTTAGGAAAACCATTTGCTTTAATACCCTGTCCTTTTGACGATTGTGGATGTGAGAGTTATGGAAAACATTTTGGAAATGAGTTAATTTCCACCTTTAAACATTTTGGTATAAAAAATGAAATTATATGGACTTATAGATTGTACCAAAAAAAAGAAATGCAAGAAAAAATAAAGATTTCTCTAGATAATACAAACCAAATTAAAGAGATTTTAAAAAATTATATTCTACCTACTTTAGATGATGAACGGAAAAAATTATTTAAAGAAACGCAAAAAACATGGATACCTGTTATGGCAATTTGCGATAAATGTGAAAAAATACAAGATCGAGCCAACGATGGCACAATAACCCCTAATAGGGTGATAAAATATTTAGATAAAGAACAAGAGGTCTTATATGAGTGTCCTGCATGTGGTTATAAGGGAAGAGTATCCATTTATAGTGGTAAACTAAAATTAAATTGGCGTATCGATTGGCCTGCTAAATGGGCGTTATTTAAAGTTACTTGTGAACCAGCGGGAAAAGACCATAGCGTAAAAGGAGGTGCATACGATACCGGGCTAGAAATATGCCAAAAAATCTTTAAATATGAAGGTCCAGTAAAACTTCCCTATGAATGGTTAAGATTAGGGGACCAAGACATGAAAACTTCAAAAGGTATAGTTTTTACTCCACAAAAATATTTGGAATTAGCAGATCCAGAACTTTATAGAATGTTAATCTTAAGAACAAACCCTATGAAGCATATATCTTTAAGAATTGAAGAGATTCCTCAATATTATGATTATTATGTAAAAATGGAAAATATCTTTTATTCTCTCGAACAACCCGAATCTAAGGAAGAATTTAATTTTTATAAATATCTCTATCCATTAACCAAAGTTAATGATATTCTTGAAACAAAACCATTCAGAATGTCATTAAAACTCTTGATTTTTCTTTCCCAAATGCAAAATATATTGAGTTTAGAAAAATTATATGAAAGGGGAATATCATCTTTAAGAGACAAGAAAAGTCAAAATGCGATTTCGATAGACGAATTTAAATTTCTTTTAAAAAGAACGGAAAATTGGATTAATGAAGTTAAAAAATTAATTGAGAGTATAAAAGATGACAAGGTTAAAAGAAATCTTTTGAGTAAAATTGACATTTTTACGATTCCCGAAACAGTAGATAACAATCTCATTAAAAACTTAAGTGAAGCCCAATTAAAAGGATTAATGTTGTTTAGATCTTATTTTAAGCAAAATAATGATCTAGATCCTGATTCAATACAAAACAAGATTTTTACAATAGCTAAAGAAGAACTAGAGATTCCAGCAAGAAAAATGTTTGAAGCCTTCTACCTAATCTTATTAGGGAAGAAGTTTGGACCACGATTAGGGCCCTTTTTATTGATGTTAGACAAAACTTGGCTTTTAAAGAGATTAAATCAAATACTCGATGAAAACCATGGATAAGGAAAAAGATATATGTAAATCTAATCAGATTCTTTAGTTTTCTTTGTTTTTTTCCACTTATACCATTTCTTTTTTTCTTGTAATTTCTTATAGCAATCAGAACAATATGTAATACCCTCTTCAATAGTTTGGTCGCACCCCTTACAATGCTTATGTGGATAAATGTATTCTTCTGACTTCTTTTTGTATCTTTCGTATTTACTCAATTTAAATCTCCAAACAAGTATTAATTAATTTATGTAAGTGATAAATTATAACTTTTTCACTCCAGAAACTATTTTTATTCTAAAAAATTGAGCTTTCTTTAACTTTTGTCTTATTTCTAAAGGATGTAAAGGGAAATATGAGAGGAATATTTCTTTATTATCTATTACATCATTTAAATTATACTTCCAATCATGTAGGACTTTATCGACTTTCTCTGGGTTTACTAAAGCAAATACAGATCCTCCCCCTCCCGCACCTGTTAATTTTGCGGCATAAACATCGGGATGATCTTCAATTAAACTTATTAAAATATTATTAGCTAATCCAATTCCATGGATAAACCCAACATATCTCATTATATCATTCATGATGGCTGTATTTTCTCTAAAATATTTTCCTAATAAATTCCAATCTTGTTTCATTATCGCAAAACGGGATTTCCAAGAAATTTCTGCTAGTTTCAAATAACAATTTAAAATTTTAGGGTCTTTATGCAAATACGCTTTTCTTAATTTCTCATGAACGCTTCCACTTTCATGCGATACCCCAGAAAAACAAATAATAATTGGTAGACTTTTAATATTATACGATAAATCAATTCTATCATAAATTGCTAAAGGTTCCATTGAAAGCTCTTTATGATGCAATTTTCCATAATAAGAACAAAAACTTAGCCCTCCCCTAGCTATTACATAGCGATCTCCATATCCTGCAGTTATTTTTAAATCGTCATCTTCAACCTTAGTTGCCATTTCTGCAATGATATCTCTATTTATTGGAAAATCCTCTTTATTTATGCATGTTAAATTTTTATATAATCCAAAATATTTTGCAAAACCATATAAAATAGCGATTATTATTGCTGCACTCCCGCCTAGCCCACTTTGGCGAGGGATAGACGTTATTATACCAATTTCAAAATTATTATTCTTAAATTTCTCCAAAAACACAGAGCATGTTTTAATAAATCTATAAACGCTAGCATAAAAGAGTTTAAAATCTTCGTTAAATTTTTTTTTAAACTCTATAACTTGTTTTGAAATTACTTCTTCTTTCTCAATTTGAACGATAATGCTATCTGATATATTTTTAATTGAATATAACTTTACAAAGCTAGAATCTACCCTACTTTTTATATAAACAAATGCTGATAATGGATTATTTACACCATTAACTGCTACAGAGGGCATCCAGAAATCGCCCTCTACCGCATCTAAGGGATTTATTAGATTAATCCTTGATGGTGCTTGAACAACAACCTCAGGATTTAGGTTATTAATAAAATCTAAGATTTGCTCTAACATTTAAATAACGCTTCTTGATTTTTAATTGATTATTTTAAAAAAATTGATTTAAACTAGTCTAGTTTTATATAATACTTATAATATTTTTTTACTTTTTCTGAACTTACAAGTTATTAAAATCTCTCTTTAAATTAGAATCTGTAAAAAAATGCTAAGTTTTTATAATTTCATCAAAGAAATTTTGTGATATGGTTAAAAAAGGCAAGTTCAAATTACTCTCATTTTTAATTGAGAATCAATTAATTTATTATAAAAGTTTAAACAAAAATAAAAGATTAGTGGCTTTTTCAATTATAGAGACTAATTCTCTACTAAAAATAATTCCAATTCTTAATGATTTCCTTAAAAAAAGGTTTCTGCTTTATTATTCAATTCAGATTAATATCCCTAAAAAAAGAAGAAAATTAATTTTATTAAATTTTATTGGTAATGATAAAAATAGAATTGTAAAATTTTTTAGTTTAATTTGTCAACAAATAAGTGAATGCGATAAATCTGCTAAGTTTTTGAAAAATCGTTATTTAAAAAGACAGTTTTTACATATTATTTCAAATAAGGTTAATGTAGATCTTAATACTATGAAATTAGGAGATTCATTAATATTAAAACATGATGAAGATTTGCGATTTTTACATTTTTATCAAATAGATTGCCCTTTTATTGAAAATAAAAACATTTCTTTGCATAATTTATTAAAATTGCTCAATAATTTTAACCGGAAAGGATTTTTGATCTTTAATATAAAGGTTAATAACAAAGAAGAGCTCATATATCACGCTTATTTTATCGACATCAAATATGAACAAAATAATCATTCACTGGACATCGAAAAGGAAGTTAATTCTCTGTTTAAATGTGAACTATTTAAAAATATAGAATTAAATTTGAAACTCCTTTACTGTATATTATGGAGAACTAATATTTCTGAGATTTATTACAATTTAGAAAACGGAGTTAATCTATTTTTATCCTTAAGCCAATTCAATTATCAAAAGTTATCAAAGTTCAATACACAGTTTGAAAAGGCTTTAAAATTGAATCAAATTAATTTTCACAGATTGAACCGAAATCTCTTATTGATTGAAGATAAAATTCTATTTTTAATTTTTAAAGATTTTCATCGCGAAGATATTTTGAGACTTTTAGAAAAATTCTATTCAAGATACTTTGTAATTATTTTAATTTTAAATCAGGATGAGTATAAAAAGTTACTAGATGTTAATAAAGTAAAGTTCTTGGAGAATCTAAAGACTTTAAACTATATGGATTTTGTAAAACTTAATTTTTCAGTTTTGAAAAATGAAAATGAACTAAAAAATTCCTAAATCAATAGCAATATCTTGAGCAGAATAATCTGAACGCAGTTTAATTAAGGCTTTTTTTTCTCCTCGAGGAGTAATTATTGTATTAACCTTAATCACTTTTACATTATGAATTTTTTCTATAGCTTGTTTAATTTGACTTTTATTAGCTCTTTTATGAACAATAAAAACCAATTTATTTTCTCTCTCAATTAGGTCAAATGTCTTTTCTGTTATTAAAGGTCTTTGAATAATTTTATAATATCTTTCCATTTTAAATTAACGCCTCATAATTTTTTAAATCATTAAAAGCAGATTGAGCCCATAGAATTAATCGTCCTGACAACCCCCCTGGTGCTAAATTGGCGATTGACAAATCTTCAAACTTAATAACATCCACTCCCGGAATATTTCTTGAAGCCTTTACTATTCCGAAATCGTCTTTTATTACAACTAAAATACTTTTTTTGTTTTTGTATTTACGCCCTCTTCTTTTCCCTTTTCCGGCTCTAATTTTTTTGCCTTCTTTTACTTTAACCAATTCATCTTCCAAACCTAGTTCAGAGAGAATTGAATACATTAATTTCGTTTTTTTAACAGTTTGAATTTTATCATCAATTACCAATGGTATTTCGGGGACTTTATCAATGAGATGACCTCGATTTTTAACCCAAACTAAATCGCCAGAAGCAGAAATCGCGGAAATTAACGATAATTTGTTAACTTTTCTATTTATTTTTTTCTTAACAATTTTCTCTGTTTTAATCGGGTGTGCCCTTCTTCCACCTTTTGCGAAAGGAACCCTCCCAACATTCCGCGCTGTGGGGAATCCTGAACCCTTTATTCGTGGAGCTCTAGAGATCCCGTGTCCCGTCCCCCAGCCCTTAGCTGTATTTCTTAACCCTGCTCTCTTATTTCTACCTTGAACTTGTTTATTTCTACTGAAAGAAATTTCACTTGCTTTATGTATTAGATCTTTTCTAGGTTTAATATTAAAAATTCTTGGCATGTCAACTAAATTTTTTTTTTTACCATCTAAATCATAAACATTAACTTTCTCCATAAAATCACTATTTTCTTTGTTGACTTTCTCTACTAATAAATGTTATTTCTGGTGATTTAACCATAAACGACTTTACTGGTCTTATTGTTTTTCTTATTCTAATTAACCGATTTTTTGGTCCCGGTATGGACCCTAACACAAGAAGATAATCTCCGTTAACTTTGCCATATCTAATAAAACCGCCCTTAGGGTTTATTTCTTCTTCATTCTCTCCAATGACCATAATTCGTTTATGATATTCCGTTCTTTGATGATATCCCATTTGTCCGGGCCGTGGGACTGTATAAAGAACTCGCGCTGGATGCCAAGGACCTATACACGCTACAATTCTTCTAGCTTTACTATTTTTTCGGGTTAGGATTTTCACGCCATATCTTTTAACGGGTCCTTGAAATCCTTTTCCTTTTGTTACGGCTAATATATCAATTAATTCGCCTTCAATTAAAACATCCCGCGCCTTAATTTCTTTACCTAAATGTTCTAAAGCATAATTAAATTCATCTATTGGGGATCCAGTAGCGTTCAACTTAATTTCAATAATATCTGGCTTTTTTCTTGGTAAAGATGTAAGATGCGGTTGAGTTTGAAAAATCCCTCTAATATCACTTGTGTTATTTAAGGCTTTAGAGAGTTTTTTTATTATTTCATCATAATTGTATTTTTCGAAATTCGGAATGTTAATTTTGCGATTAAGATAATTATTTACTTCAGTAGAAAAAATATCTCCCTCTATATATTTTCCATACTCATCTTCATTATAAACTCTAATTCCAATGAGGATTAAGGGAGGAACTTCAATAACAGTAACAGGTTTCATCAATTCTTTTCCATAATAAGGACTATTTTTTTGATCTTCTATATATGTAATATGAGTCATACCTGCTTTGAAACCAGCAAACCCTAAAAAATTAACATTTTCGGGTGTATCTAACCAGTGTCTTACCCTACCTTTAGCAGATGTGGCTCTTTTTCTAGGAAGAAACGCTAATGAACCGTGTCTTGGAGCATGTTTTTTGCGGTGACCCATATGTAATCACTTATGACTTTAAAACTCTAAATTATTTAAAATAAAAAAAGTTTTACATTCACTCATAACATTTAAATTCAATAAAATAAAAAAAAGGGCTTTTTAAATTTATGTTATAAAAAATATAGATAGATGACATTAAAATTTGAAAATTTAGGTCATATACAAGTAAAAGAGACTTTAAGCAGTAAAGAAGAGAAAACTTTAGTTATTGATTGCTCTGAGTGTTCAGGATCACTAGAGAATTTATTTCAAAATGGAGAATGTCTATTATGTGTTCTAAAAAATTTATATTTAAATAGAAAAAATGTATTTAAAAATTTAACAACAAAAACCCATGATCCATTAATCGAACAAGATCAAATTTCATTATTTTTAAATTATTTTAAAAGAATTAGCTATATTAAAAAAATTTGGAGAAAAATTGAGAGTATAGGAAAAAAGAAATGCATGTATCAAGAATTTAATTGCAAAATCACAGCTTTACCAGATAAGTTTCCCTCCTTTAGGAATGATCTTATCTTAAATCCACTTTATGTTTACAATTTTATTTCTGAAAAAATTAATGAACTTAAAGATAACGAATATTTTAATATAGAGTGTCAAAATTGCTCTAAAAAAGTTTTAATTTTACTGGAAGCTCTCTCCAATACCCTAAATGAACTGAAAATCATTCAAAGTTATAAAATATTTCTTAAAAGTAATAGCAATTCCAAAGATTTAAACAAATTTTACGAAGAATTCTTTTTCAAAAAATCGTTATCTTTTGAGGAAAAAAAAAGTTTTAATAAAGCTATAATAGTTTCTACTGGTGATTTATTTGAAAAATATAAAATGGGAGATAATCAAATATTTCAAATTTCTATATATAATATTGCTAATGAATATGAAAAAAAATATACTGTACAATATTCATTTGAATCCGTAGTTGATGAAAACTATTTTAAAAAGGTTGTACAAGATGCTAAAAACAACTTAAAACTCCTCAATACTAATAAAATTGCTCCGTTAGAAAATTTAATAAGTATATATAAAAAAGAAGCTTTAATTTATTTAGATTCAAAATATAAGTTTCCACTAATTGAAAAGGAAAGAATTGCATATATCGCTGCATTATGTAAATTAAATCTAGAAAAGATTTTTCCTCTATTAATTGATGATTTTATAGAAGAAATTTTTTTAGATTCTCCAAATGACAAGATATACATAAATCATCAAAAATTTGGACGTTGTAGAACGGATATTAAATTTGAATTAAAGGAAATTGAGCGGTTAAAAACATTTTTAAGAATATATAGTGGAAAGAGACTTGACTATTCCAATCCAAGTATTAAAGTAGTAATAAAGAATAAATATTTTTATTGCAGGTTTGCGATCGATGTTGAACCTATTCAGTTAAATAATTTCGCGTTAGATATAAGAAAGTTAAATAAAAACATATTAACTATTCAAGATTTACTGAAAAACAGAACCCTTAATCCCGCAATAGCCGCATTTTTATATTTATCGCTTATAAGGAGAGTGAATATCACGGTTACTGGTGAAACTGACACTGGAAAAACAACATTAATAAACGCATTAGATTTATTAACACCAAAAGAATTTCGAAAGATATATGTAGAAAATGTAATTGAATCAATAAACCAATCAAAATACGAAAGACATCAATTAAAATATAAAGTTGATTCACTCCAAGTTGGATTAAACCATAAACTTTCAAAACAAAATCAAATTAGGAATTTATTACATCGTACGCCTGATATCATTTATTTAGGCGAAATTTTAACAAGAGAGGAAGCGGATGCAATGTTTCACTGTTTAGCTGCGGGGTTGAAAGGGTTTCAAACAATTCATTCTAACGACATCGATTCTTTTATAAATAGAATACTTCATCATTTTAAAATTCATATTTCATGTTTAAGAGATTTAGGGCTTATAGTTTTCATGAAAAAAAATCGGGAAAAAAGATTTATTGATTCAATTTTGGAAATAAATCATAATATTGAAGATAAGAAAGATATTTATCAAACCCTTTTCAAATTTAATCCTCAAAAAAAAAACTGGGCAAATCTAATAAGTTTATTTAATTCAAACATTATCTGTAAGCTAAGAAAATACGAAGATATAGGTAAAGAAAAATTTCAAGTATTATTTAATCTTTATAAAGACATGTTTAACACTCTTCAAAAAATTGATAGGTTATCAATTAATGAATTAATAAAGTTTTTTGATCAAGTTTCTTTTTATTCTTCTGATAATCTAGAGAATCTTTGCTTATTTTGGGAAAATTGGAAAAACTCATGTAGTTTAAATTCATAAATTATTAAAATCATATATGACAAATCTGTTAGAAAAGGCATTATTAACGGGTTTTGGAATTTTTGTTTTAACAATTTTTCTATCAATGATTAATCCATTTATTATACAAATTTCTGAATTTAATGGAACGATAGAAAATGACATAATAGCCTATGAAGATTTCTTTAATGAGGTAGATATAGCTGTCAAATTCATTGTTGAGAATCCAGATGCGATTTATTTAAGAGAAATTGATTACCCTAAAAATTTGAATGTTACATTTAATGATTTTTATGTTAAATACGATTTTTTAATTGAAAATAAATTAGACTATAAAATTTATGAATATAATAAACCTTTCATCAATCTTTTTTACAGAAATTTATCTTCAACGACTTTTTTATTAAATGTTTCGTGTTTTCAAAATCTTATTGCAGTATATTTTAATTAATTTTAAAACATGACTGATTCTATGGTATTAAACGATAAATTAATCAGATTCTGTCAGATAATTCATCCTTATAACATCCCTTGTATAAAGTTCAAAGAATTGGATGTTAGGTATAAATTAATATACAAAAAAGAATATAAAATTGACGAAAATGATATTAATAAAGCTAGTTTTTTAATATTTCTAATATCTTTTATTGTTCTCTTTATTACTTCAATAATTATCACAAATTTTAGTCTAATAATAATAATAATTTATTCATTTCTCTTAGCATTAATTTTTTCTTATACTTTTAATATTAGGTTTTATAAAGATATTAAACAAAAAGAGAAGCAAATAAATGCCTTATTGTATCTTGTTAAGATTTATTTTTCCTTAATTCAGAAATCATTAGGAGAAAACGCAGATTATTCCATCAATTTTATTAAGTTAATTAAAGAGTATAAACTTCCAATATCAAAAGACTTTGGAGAAATATTAAGTAAAATTCAACTGGGTCAAAATCCAGAGGCCTTGTTATCTGAGCTGATTACACCCTCAGAAGATTTTAATTCATATTTAAAGAGCTTGCTATTATCAAATTTCAGTCATAATAACATTAGGAACGGTTTTAGTGAAAATTCATTAGAAAAGCAATTTAGAACATATCTGAGAGAAATTGAATCTAAATTAACTGTCCTATTCTTTATTGGCTTATTTTTCCCTTTAGGTTTATGTTTTTTAATCTTATTTCAAAGAATTAATTATTTTTTATTAATTTCTATTTTACCGCTTTTTTTCCTATCTTTAAAATTTCTAACTAAAAAATTTTTAAAAAATGACTTTTTTTTATTAGGATTAATAAACAATTACTCAAAGAAGGAGAAAACACAATTTGATGAATTTATTTCCTTCCTTATCAGTTTTACTATGAATTTAAAAAGAAATATATCCCCTGAAATAGCATTTATTAAATCATATTCCCAAAATAAACGACAATTTAATTTATTAGAAAAACCATTAAAAACACAAATTTCCAAACTTTTAAACTTCTCTTGCTCATTTGACGAAATACTGGAAAATCTACATTTTGAATTAAAATCGATACGATTTAAATTAATATTGGATGTTATAGGGAAGATAGTTGCCGAAAATGCTTATCTCTCTCATGAAAAGATAACAGATATCATAAATGTAATATCAAATCACCAAAAACTCGAAAATCGGTTAGAAGTAATAATACGGGGAGAAAGATTTAAAGTTCTATTGTTTTTATTATTGTTACCTATAATTATTGGAGGAATTGGGGGGTTAGTTCCCCTATTTAATTTTGTGATTAGCAATGTTACTTTTAATTTTGGTTTCAACTTAACTTCTTTATTCGATTTAATATTTACCTATGATGTTATTATTTTATTCTTCTCCCTGTTCTTTTGCGTTTATATATCCTCCTATTATTTTTTAAGAATAATAAACTATGAAAGAAGGGGAATTTTATTGGTTGTTTCTAATACATTATATATATTAGCATTTTTCTTCTCATGTATAAATATATTAAATTATATTTAAGAAAGAATTGAAGAATTCCTAACTAAATAAAAAAACATAAATTAATTCTATAAACAAAAAAATCCCAATAAAAATAACTAGTAATTTAGAATAAGATACTACGGTTTTAAAGAACACAGTTTCAAATCCTTCACTAAAAGCAAAAACCTCTATTTCATTTAAAATTTGAAAAAATGGCACCAAAAAAATAAAAAACAAGACTATAGAAATAAAAATTGCAATAGGCTCAGCAGATATAACAGAAAACGCAAAAATAAAAATAAAAAATACTAATAACGAATAGAATTCAAATAGAATTAAATTTAACTCTGACATGTACATTATTTATTAAAGAAAAAACTATTTAAATTTCTAAGATTATTATAAATAAAAATAGAGAATTAGGAAGAATTTTATAATATATTATAACACCAATAAATATTTTTAAATTAAATTATCATAGAATTATATGAAAATGGGTTGATTAAAATTATGAGAAATCTAAAATTGAAGGGATTAAAGTATAGTAATGGGAAATACGACCTATTTAATGAACGGTTTGTATTTTTCCCTCCACAAATCATTAATATTTTATCATCAATTTATGGAGAAGGTGTAAAATCTTTATTAGTGTGGTTAGGTAAAAAAGTTGGTTGGGCATTGGTTCAAAAGTGGGATGATAATTTAAAATCTAAAACATTAAATGATCTGGTCAATCAATTTAGTAGTATATTAAGCAATCATGGTTGGGGTCGTTTTACACCCAAAAAGATTTCAGATAATTTAATTGTAATTGAGCTACATCATAATATTTCTAATGATTTAGATAGCAAATCAAAATATATCTGTTATTATATAACAGGATTATTAGCTGGATTTGGCGAATATGCTCTTTACAGAGTAAATGTTATAGAAAATAATTGTTGTATAGAAAATCCTAGTTTTGGTTCATGTGAATTTAGAATTGAGAAAAGTATTTAAAGCTATAATTTACCAAGGATCCCATTCTTCAGGGTTAAGTTCTTCACCTTCATTATTTCCAATATTTTCCTCAGTTGCTTTAGCTTGTATTTTAAGATAATCATTATTTTCCTCGACTACATGTTGTTGGGAGTCAATCTCGTTCGAAATTAAACTTTCTGTTAGAAAAATTTGATCTTCGCCAATTACAACATCTTTAAAAGCAGTGATTAAGGATAGAAAATTAAAAAATTCTTCTTTAGCCATTTCTACGATTATAGACTCACTATTTTTTAATAAAGTAAGTTTAATTATCCGAACTTCACCACTAATTTCTACTGAAGTTAATTCTATACTTTCATTTTTATTTTTTAGCTGAATTTTCCACGATGTTTCTCTAGTTTTTTCAATTTCCATTCTTTAAATTACACTCATAAGATAATTAAAATTCAATAATTTAATAAAAATTAACTAATTTAAAATTTTCTTTATATTTTTTATATCATGCTAAAAAAGTGAACTCACTTTTTTTCAAACTACTCAACAAAGATAATTGAATATTAAAAAATTATATACAAAAAAAATAAGGATAACGATTGGAGGTCTGTATTGAGTTAAAAATTGAAATCTTTCTGTTTTGTTATTATAAAATAGAATTAATGATTTTAAGAGATATTTTTCGCCAGTGGATCTATTGAGTTGTGAAAAATCTATAAATTTATAAAATATTTCAATAAATATTTTTTGTGTTTTTGAGAAATTTTCATTTTCACTAAAAAACATCTCATAGGCATTCATATTTGTTAAATTGTGTGTAATTAGATAACTAATTATTCCCATTATTAAATATAATAATAAAAAAATGGAAAAAAATAAAAATAACCATTGAAAATTCAAAAGATATATTGGATTAAATAGAAACAGCATTGTTAATAACTTACCATCACTCCCTCCTATTATCTTCAAACAAAATAATATAAATGATAAAAAAAACGCTAAAAAAAGAAACGATATCTTTACTATTATAAAAATTATTATATTATTATAAAAATGTAAAAATTCAATAAAAATTAAGAAGCTACCTATTAAAAAACCCCCCGAAAGAACTTTATTGGGTATAATTCTAAACCTGATATCTCGATACAAACAATAAAATAAAACTATATTTGAATAGAAAAAAAAAAAAAAACATTTAAAATCATTTGTTCATAATTCTCCTTCCCAAATTTCTATAAATTTCTTTAAACTCTTAGCGCGAATGTTTTCAGTTTTATATCGATAGATTTTAATCCGTCCAAATACTTTTTCTTGAATTAGATTTAAGGATTTTAAATGATTTAGATGAGATTTAACGCTTGTGTGATTTAGTCTTGATTTTTTTATAATTTGAGATATTGATAATTCATGGTTTATAGCAAGTATTTTTAAAATTTTTATTCTCGCTTTTGAACCCAATATATTCTCTATATTATAATTTTCTTTAACTATCAAATCTTAATCCCCTTAGATTGTAAAATGTTTATGATTATCTCTTCAAATTTTGAAAGCGAAATCTCTTGAACTGCAACTAAAGCCCTTCGACCCTTTATGGCTTCACTTTTGATCTCCACAGTAATTAAATTCTCTCTTTTAAAATCTTGAAGATAATTCCATAATTGTGAATATGACCGTGGTTGAATTCCTAAATTTTCGCATAAAATCAAATATGAATTTGTAATTACTAATAAAGAAATTTGAATCTTTCCACTTTTCTCTAAAGCTTTTATAATTCCTAATAAGAAAATTACTTTCTGTAATGTCATATATTTTAAAACATCTAGAGTAGAAAAGGGAACTATATCTTGGCTTCCAAGACGTACGCATTCCATAGGAATATATTTTAAATCTTGACTTTCAGCAATTTTACTTGATTTCCATAAAAGATTTAACCCATATCTAATATCTCCACTTTGATAAACCAAATCTGAAATAGTTTTGATTAAATTGTTAGAAATCGAATTTTCTTTTAAACTTATCTTTGCTCTGTATTTCAAAATGTCATACAATTGCTCTTTTGTGTAATCTTCAAATTTAATTATGTTCCTTTGAAGCGTACTCATAGTACTAACATCTAAGTTGCTTAAACACGAGATATCTCTCGCTATTCCTATAATAGAAATGCGTTGTCGAGCGTTAAAAGAATCATCGTTAATTCTCGTAAGAGCATATATCAGATCTCCACCTTTATTTATTAAATAACCTAATTCATCTAATACAATTAAAAGTTGTAAATTTTGGTTACTAATTGAGTCTACAATAATATCTAGTAAATCTTGGGGTGAATATCCTCTTTTTGGAAAATTTTTGTTAAGTGCGCGAACGATTTTGATTAGAACTTTGTAACTAGTTCTTTCCTTCCTACAATTTATATGTACATATTTGATTAATATTAATCTTTTTTCTGCGGCATTTGTTATCATCTTTCCAAACATTTTAATTGCTGCTGTTTTTCCTATTCCCGTTTTTCCTATAATTAAAATTTTACGCGATAAAGAATTTGGTTTTGTTATTAACACTAAAAAAAGTTGAGATAATAGCGCCAATTCCTTTTCTCGATGTAATAACTTCTTTGGAATAAAATTAATATCAAGTTTGCTCTCGTCTTTGAATAATGAAGGTTTTTTCAATAAATCTTCAAAGTAGTCTACTGTTATTAAGAACACCCGATAAAATTATATTAAAGATTAGAGAATTATTGTATATAATAAAATACAGAGTAGTAGTTTTTGCTTATTAAAATAATAATTTAACATTTAATCAAACTATTTTCTCTTTGGAAATACCAAACACATCTCGCAATGTCAATACCCACTCTCAAAAAACTTAAAAAAAAATGCCCGATAATTTTTTGTCGGACATTTAATGTAATCATTGTATCTATAGAATCTACAATTTAAATAAATATTAACAATTCAAATAAATAAATTAGAATTTAAATGTCAGATCTCTAATTAATTTGAATTTTGTCCTTTTTCTACTATTAACTTTCATACAGATAGAAGTAAAAAGGATAATTAAAACCGAAAAAAGAAAAATGTTTGATGTAAAAAACAAATTAAAAACCCCTTGACTTAAAAAGTTTTTAACTTTAAAGTTCAAAGTTATTGTTTTATTTTCTAAATACTTAGTACCGTTGAAGACGATATCAATATAAAACATTTTTTCATTTTCTTTAAATCTAAAGTTATTTAGAGAGATTTCAATATCTACAAATCCCGATTGGTTGGTTTTAAACTCATCTTCATATTCCAATGTTAAATCATTATAAATAATTGTTTTTAAAAACTGGTTTTTAAGTGGTTTTATACTTTGGTTGAAAAAATAGATGTAAAGCTTGATTGTTATTAAATAATCGTTTTCTAAATTGTTATTGAATCTCAATATTTCTACGAAAATTGCTAGTTTTTCTACAAAAATTTCATAAGAAAACGTAGCATTATTATAAATCACGTTATTTCTTATGTTAAATATTATATTATTTTCTCCTAAATTTAAATGAGAAATAGTTGATATATTAAATGAAATTTCCCCACTCTCGTTTGTTGTAAAATTATTTTGATAGAGTATTTTCTTATTAGAAATTATCTCAAAATGAAAAGTTTCGTTAACTAAATAAGAGTTATTGTCTGTACTATAAAATATTGCCGTAAAAAAGTTACAATCTCCGTATTTTAGAACGCTTTTAAAATCGATTAATTGACACATCACATTTCTTTTTAACACATTTACGATTATAATTTCTCTAAAAGCATCTACAGGCCCCCCCCCGTTTTCCTCTTTGTAAAAATGGTATAATTTAATAAATAATGTATTAGTATAATTCGAAAATGAAATATTTAAAAATTCAATATAAATTGTCCAATTCTTTTCTGAATAACCAATTTCATGGTGCTCTGAAGAATTCCAAAGAAGATTATCAAAATTATCAAAAATTTGAACTTGGAAATACGAGGTTTCATGACCAGGGTCATAAATTAATTCCCATGAAGCGCTAATATTAATATTTTCATTACTGTAATAAATTTCTTTATCGCTTGTAAAAACAAAAACATCGTAGGAAAAACTTTTAGCGGACTTGGTAATTAGCACTATTGATAGAACGAGGTACAGGAATAAAACTGTTTTATTCTTTTTGTTCACAACAATTCTTTGTATTAAATTATAAAAACTTAGATAATTTCAAAAAACATTTATTTTATCAAATATTTAAATTCAAAACTAAGAAATGTGTTTTGCTGAAAGTAGATGGGAAAAGTTAGAACTATATTAATTAAAAAAGTTTCAAAAGAGTTAATAAGTAAATATCCTGATGTCTTTACTACGGATTTCGAAAAAAATAAAGAATTATTGGATAAATATCTTGAAGTAGACTCAAAACACTTAAGAAATCGAATTTCGGGATATATAGTTAATCTTATGAAGATCAAATCTCGAGAACTATAAAGAATTGAGTTTAATTATAATTATTTATAGAGGATGTGGTGTTTATTAAAGAAGACGCAAAGAAAATGGCAGATCTCCTAAGAACGGGCCATAAAATGCTCAATTTATCTTGCCCTATTTGTAATAATCCAATTTTTCAAAATAAAGATGGAGTATCTTTTTGTGCAATTTGTAATAGAGAAGTAATTATGGCAGACAGTGTCTTAGATAAAAATATTAAGGAAAAAAAAATAATATTGACAAAAAATATTAAACAAGTCAACGTACCAAATGTATTAATAACCGTTCTTACTGATAAACTAAATTGGATTACTCAAAAATTAGAGAAAGAGAATCAATTAGACATCATCGAAAAATATTTAAAAATATTATTTGATCTTTTAAACTTGTTAGAAAAAGCTAAAGGCCTTAAATAATTTAAAGCGTGTTAAAAGAGTTAAATACTAATGCTTCTGCCGGGATTTGAACCCGGGTCACGAGGGTGAGAGCCTCGCATGCTTAATCCTTTTTTCTGTGATAAGAAATCAATAAGTTTGACCGGACTACACTACAGAAGCAAATAAAATATTATAAAGCCAATGTTTTAATAAATTTTAACTAAATTTTAAATTTAATTAAAACAATTTTTAGTCTTATTATACAGAGTTAAATGAGTCGATAACACACAAATTCAACTTATTAACGATTAAAAGAAGTAATAAAATAATAATATATATTGGGTAATATTAAAAAAAGAAACATTAATTAAATTGCATTCGATATTTACCCTTTTATATATTACATTGAAATTTGAAATTCATTTGTTATGAAGATTGGTTTAAGTAGATTTACATAGTGGTCTCTAATAGAATATTCTGCGATCTTAGTTGCATCTGAAATTAATTTTTGAGTTAATACGGTTTTTTGGTTAAATTCTCTAGATAATAACTTATCAGCTAAATATATTACTGCTCCTGTTAAAATAAAAGGATTTCGGCCACCTCGATGCCATTTAGTCAAGTTATTTAGAATTGTTCTGCATTTATTTGTCAAATTACGTTTATAATCTTCTTTTGACCAATTATGTCCTTTTTTAATTAACCTATCATCCAAATTTTTATGATTTATAATACTATCTATTAATCTAATTAGGTAATCTTCACTTTTATGTGGAATTGCATTACTATTCAAATGAAATTTATATCTTATTCCATCTCTCAAAATAAGCCTTGGATTAACTCTATGACCAAAATTTTGAAAGGCATCAGAAATTTCATTTATTGTAACTGGAGCATTATGATACTCTTTACGAACAGAATAAAAAATACAAAATGCGATTAAAGAAATATTATTTATGATTTTCTGCTCATTTTTAACTATCTTTTTGTAATAATACGCAGCGTTGTTTCGGATATTTTTATTTAAATTAAGGTAAATTGATATTTTATTCAAGATATTGAAGATTCTATATTCCGTTTCATGATTTTTAATCCTTAGAAATTGAGCATAGTTTTTCTTTAACCTTCTGTATAATTTTTGCTCATCAGGCGGTAATAATTTTCCTGTTTTATCTTTAAGATATTTTGACTTCTCATAATCTATAAAGGTTCCCAGTCCCCCGATATAATCGGTTCTTTCTCCTAACGCGACATACTGTTTATTCAAACTATTTTTAACATTGGTCTCATTAAAGATATATGACGAATCCTTATAGATTTTATCTAATACTAAACCACATTCCTTACATATCATTTCGAATGAGTTTGTTATGACACTACCCCCACATTCAGAGCATTTTTCATAAGCTTTACTTTCTTTTATATTATTTACCAAATTTAATTCACACAAATTAATCGTTATAATGTGATTAATTTAGAAACCCTTTATCTCGATTTTGTAGAATTTTAGTTGTTTATAATTGGAAAATTATTCCATTAAAATATATAGGACAGCTATAGTGAAGGGCTGAGGGATTATTGGAAGTAAAAAAAAAAATAGCATTTTTTAACATTTAATTTATACTACATTTTACATCAGATTTGTTATTCTAAAAAAAAAACATTTTAAAAAGAGATATTTCAATGAGTCAATCTCCAAACAAACTCGAAAAGATAAAAAAAATAACTTCAACCCATAGTAATTTGTTTAAAAGAATTTTCAAAGAATTAAACCTTATTATAAAAGGGAAGAGAGAAATTATGTATTCCGATATTATTAATCTGATTATACGAGAAGGTTATCGAGGAGAATTATATAATGAAATAATTTTATGGTGTAATTATAATATAAGACAAGGGAAATATATTGTTATGATTGAACAAATAAAGCTCTAGAATTAAAAAAAGAAAATTTAAAAAAGTTTTATATATTAATAAAAAAGTTTTATATATTAATAAAAAAGGTTAATTTGAAAATTGATTTTCATTTTAATCTTTACTCTTCTAAATTGCTAAGAAATGAAAACTAAAATAAAATTATAAATGTGTAATTATATTAATATTTAATAATATTATTATATAAAGACCAAAGCGATCTTTCTATATGTATATAATTTAATAATATGTTTTTTCAGATTTTTAAATAGCAAACTTCAATGAGGATTTTTCTATGGTTAGATGGACGGCAGATCATAATATATATATAAAAATACTCTATTGGGGTATGGGAGGATCAGGAAAAACAACTATAGTAGACACATTATATAGATTAACTAAAGAACAAAAAAAAGATATTACTCCAACTGGAAATCTAACTAAAATTTCTATGGCAAGCGGGTCAACATTATATTTTGATAGAGGTATTTTTCAATCGACTAAACAGAATAAAGTATATTACCATGTCTATACTGTTGCTGGGCAGAGCAGGTTCTCTCCTTTAAGAAAGAAGATATTTAAAGGTACAGATGGAGTTATTTTTGTCGTTGATTCACAAACACATTTTTTCGAAGATAATATTGAGTCCCTAAAAGAATTAAAAAATATTACAAGGGGTAAGTTAGTTAAAGAAATTCCCTTAATAACAATGTTAAATAAGCAAGATCTGAGCGAAACTATTGGAGAAGAAGATTTTAAACAAGTTCTCAAGGAGGAAAAACTCTGGTATGAACCTGATCATGAATTATATATTTGGAATCCCATAATATACAAAACATGTGCATTATACGACAAGAAAATAGATGTTTATCGTAGTTTTACTGAATGTGCAAGAAGAACGGGGCTATATCAAATATACGGGGATGGCAAAGCACCTGTTGGAAATAATTTTAGCAGAGACCTCCCTGAATTTTAAAAATAGACACTAATATTCCATTTTTTCTTGTTATGCTAATAATTACATTTTAATCAAAATTTATTATTTCAAAGAATACTAGGATTTCCCTAAGGTTATAAAAATTCAATGAAAATAACTAACATACATGACCTGTTAAAGTTAGGAATGAAATGTTATAGTTACCTTGAGGATTATAAGAACCAAAATCTCTTAAATATAAATTTTCCCATATTTTAATAATTTATATAAATTCTTAATCATTTATTCTAACATAAACCAATATTATTTTAAGTTGAAATAGTTATGGGAGTTTATAATAGCATAAAAGAAGAATTACCTAACCAATTTTCAATTTTTCAGTTAATTAGTGTTTTAGGAGTAGATGCCCAAGAAGTACGTAAAGTCAGAAATTTATTAAAGCAATTTCATAAAAAAGGTTTTATTAAAAGACTCTCAAAAAACATGTATGAAAAAATTGAAAAATAAATAAATTATTAATTTGTGATACTCATTTTTAAAGTTAATTGTGGAAAAATAAAAGTTATAACCCGATTAAAAGAATCTAAAACTCCTTTTCCTTCAATTGCTATAGTCTTATTAATAGAAATAAACTTAAACATATTGAAATTTATTTCACTTAAAAATTCGTATTCGTTTAATTTTTGAGTATCTTCTACATCGTATTTATTTAATGAAATAACTATGGGAAGGTTATAAAATTCATTTTTAAACATAGTTTTTAATTCATTCCATGATCTCAAATTATGTTGTAAACATTGAGCTCTTGAATCAACAACAAAAATTAACCCATCAACACCGTTTAAAGTAGCGGGTCGGGTGCTTGCATAGAAATCTTGTCCGGTAGCAGAATAAATAAGAAATTTCAAACCCCATTCTGCACCCTTAAATTGTAAAACACCAAAATCAAACAATAAAGTTCTCCCAACGGTACTATCAATAGAATTTAGGTTTTCCTCTTTATTAAAATAAGAAAACAATTGCTTTATTGATGTCGTTTTTCCTGACATGGCAGGACCGTAATACACGATTTTAACTTGCAAAACTTTTTTCTCATAATCATATATCAAATTAATTAACCCCATAAAGATTGCATACTATCTAGAGCATTGACTTTTTTCCCATTTTCAATTAAAATTGAAAAGTCTTCCCCCCATTCTTTATTAATAAAAGATATTATTCTCTCAATGGGGGCGTCTTCATAATCTATAGTTTCTAAAAGAGTTTTACTCCCAATTTGCGTTTTCATTTCTATGTTATTTAATAGATTTAACCTAGATAAAATAGAAAATGCTCGTTTAGAACCTGAATAAAAATTTTGAATCTCCTTTTTAAGGATATTCTTTTTCAATTCTTCTTTTTCTCTATTAAAATCTAATAGAACATCTATTAAATCTTCATCAATTTCTTCAGATTTAATTTTCCCTAATAATACTCTTTTCATTTTGATGATGGCTTTCTCAGTATCTTGGGAAATTTTTTGAAAAATAACATGTTCAAATTGAAGATCAAGTAGTTTCCAATTTATGCCCACTAATTCGATAGAAAATGAGTTAGAAAAGAAAGCAATACCTAAAAAACAATTAATTTTTTTTTTAATGCTGTTAATAAACTGACGAATCTTATCTTTTTGCTCAAGTATTTCAATTCCAATTAACCAAGAATTAAAATGCTCAAATAGATTCAGAGCTTTGAGAGCAACATTAGTAGGACATCGTATATATAATTTTTGAGTATTGTAATCAATATTTTCATTCATTACTAAGTCATGATATTCTGTGATAGAAATAAAATCCGTATAAAAAATAAATTCTCTCCGAAAATGAATCAAATCTGATAAATCTATTAAAAAATCATCGATTTTCTCTGCATTATTACCATAAACGATAATTGGGATTCTATTTAAGAGAGTATAAAGTATTAGTGTTGTATCAGTTGTTTTTAATTTTTCCAATAACTCAAAAAAAGTCATTTTTTCACCTTATCCTTTGATAATTAATTCTCCTAGCATAGTCTTAATATCAAAGGGCCTTTGCTCCTGAATTTCAGACGCTCTCTTAATAAGAGAATGTATTTTATTTGAGAATTGAGGAATAATTAGTCGTATCAAACCTAACTTTTGCCGAGATTTACCCATTTCAGTACTAAATATTGCTTTTCCCAAACCATGTATAAACTGAAATGAGTTTTCACAATCTAATAATATACTCTCTGCATTCATTCTTTTAAGCAACCAAGCACACCTATTTGCTGTTTGAAAAAGCGAGTAGCTCATTGCGGAGATATTATCTAAATTTTTTTCATTATTTGTTTTTTTCAAAATTTTTGATGCAATAAATCCCCCTTCTATGGTAATATATGCGTATTTTAAATCCGGAATTGCAATAGAAAAATTGCTTAAAACTTTTCTTAGCTCCATAGATATATTTTCTGATAAATTTAACGAAAAAGAAGACACTTTGAAATTAAAATTCTCATTCTCTTTAACATTGAAGCCTTTTATTATGCTTTGAATCCGTTGTTCATCAAATTGAACTAGTGGTGGTTTAAAAGATTCGCCAGAAGTAATGAGAGTAGTTTTGATCTTTTTTAAACATTCACTAGTTTGTAAAAAAATCCCCCCTAAATTTGTATTTGGCTGAGCAGTAATAGCTATAAAAAACTCGTGTTTATTATCGAGAATTCCTTGCTGTTGCAGAATCCTATTCAAAGAATAATGTACTGGACTATTAAGAGGAGCTATTAAAATTTTTGCTTTCTTTCCCTCTATTAAGATATATTTTAAATCGTTTGGATGTAAATGTATTCCAACATTAAAGATCGCACTAGTCGCAGAACTAACGTTAAAGATTTCATCTTTAGAAAACCAAACTCCGGCTGACTGAATTGGATTTCCATCTCTTTGAGTTAAAACCGCATTTTCTACTCCTTTTAACTGTTTTATTTGATCCAGGTGAATGCCTATCTTTTCTTTTAAATCCATTTTAATTCACAAAGTTCCTTTTTTAAATTAGTATTTTTAAATTAAAACTTAGATTTTTAAACTACGAATATTTGTAGAATTAACAAAACAAAAAAATTTAAAATGAATCCTTCCTATATGTTACTATAACAAATCGCATCTTTACCGGTGTGAGCTTTGATTACGGTATGCAACCGTTATATGAAAAGTTAATTCACTGATGCGATATAAAAAATGTAGTTATAATTTAATTAATTATAACTGAAGAAAGTTAAATTAATAACCCTAAAAGTAAATTAATTCCAAATTTAAGAACTAATTTGCGACTAACTCAATATTTATTTAGATAATTAATTCCGGTTGATCCTGCCGGACCCGACTGCTATTTGGGTGAGAATAAGCCATGCGAGTTGAATGGGATACCTAAAGTTCCCATAGCAAACTGCTCAGTAACACATGATCAACTTACCCTATAGAGAAAAATAACCTCGGGAAACTGAGGATAATATTTCATAATTGAATTGGCTTGGAAAAGTTTTTCAATGAAAAGGATAAAAAAAATGGTTTTTATCTGCTATAGGATAGGATCGTGTTCGATTATGGTTGTTGGTGAGATAATGGCTCACCAAGCCGATAATCGATAGGGGCCGTGAGAGCGGGAGCCCCGAGATGGGTACTGAGACAACGACCCAGGCCTTACGAGGCGCAGCAGGCGCGGAACCTCCGCAATACACGAAAGTGTGACGGGGTTACCCAAAGTGTTCAATAGAACTGTGGTAGGTGAGTAATGTCCCCTACTAGAAAGGAGAGGGCAAGGCTGGTGCCAGCCGCCGCGGTAAAACCAGCTCTTCAAGTGGTCGGGATAATTATTGGGCTTAAAGTGTCCGTAGCCGGTTTAGTAAGTTCCTGGTAAAATCGGGTAGCTTAACTATC
>JAUWNA010000519.1 GCA_030612905.1 Promethearchaeota archaeon | reverse complement strand
GATCATTGACAATAAGGAAGTTGCAAGGTATATTATTGCAAAAAGTATAAAATGTGAATACGACACAAAAGATACTATAGAACATTTAGAGAATTTGTTAAAGAAAAAATCTGTAGAATTTAATGAGTTGTTAAAAAATCCCGCTGAAGTTCTTAAAAATCGTAGGATAGTCTCTAAAAGTTATATTACTCTAGCCGAAGAATTAGCAAATAAATATCTTGAGAGCTGTATTTTTTGCGAAAGACAATGTAAGGTTAACCGTACAGATGGTGAAAAAGGATTTTGCTTGATATCGAAAGATTCGTTTGTTTCCTCTGCTTTTTTACATATGGGCGAAGAATCTCCGCTGATTCCAAGCGGTACTATCTTTTTCCAAGGATGTAATTTTGGTTGCGTCTTTTGTCAAAATTACGACATTTCTCAAGCTTGGAAAGGTCGAAGAAATATTGAAGATATTGCTCAAAAAGTTGATGTTTTACAATTAGCCGCTCTTGCAGACAAATTAGTTGGGAAAGGTGCTATTAATATCAATTATGTAGGGGGTGATCCTATCCCAAACCTCCATACTATTGTAGGTAGTTTTCAACATCAAACATCAAACATAACGCAACTCTGGAATTCAAACTTTTATCTTACTAACGAATCGTTGTCGCTCATCATAGATTTTATAGATTTTTGGTTACCTGATTTTAAGTACGGCAACAACGAATGTGGAGAAAAATACTCTGGAATAAAAGGTTATTACGATGTCATAACTCGTAATCTTAAAAGAATTCACGATTTTGGAAGCGGGGAAATAATAATTCGACACTTGGTTATGCCCAATCATGTGGAATGCTGTTCTAAGCCAATATTAGATTATATAGCAAAAGAGATTCCGAAATGTGTTGTGAATTTGATGGGTCAATTTCACCCCGAATATTTAGCTCATAAATATAAAGAAATAAATAGAAGACCTTCAATAGAAGAAATGCACGCTGTTAAGAATTATGCTGACGACTTAGGAATTTTGTATGAGCCAGTATCTTAAATTTAGAAAAAGTAATAAGTAATAAAAAATTTTAAAATCTAACTGGTTATAACTTAACTAACATTATTTAATGGTTTTAGGAATGAATTTAGAAGATGTGAAAGGTGTTGGCAAAAAGCAAGAAGTTTTAATAGAAGCTGGGATTGACACAGTTGAGAAATTAGCAGATGCGAATGTGGATGAGTTAACACAACTTAAAGGTATTGGAAAGGCTACTGCTGAAAAATTCGTAAGTAACGCAAAAGATTTGCTAGGTGACTCAAAGAAGGATACATCAGATGGTAGTACAGTAGAAAACGATAAGATTTCAGCAGAAGTGGAAGCAGATGTAGAGGAAGAAAAAAGAATTCAAGAAGAAGCTAAGATATTAGAAGAAAAGAAAAAGAAATTACAAGGAAAAAAAGTTGAAGAAGGCGATTTTGTACTCTTAAAAATGACAGCAAGAACCCAAAAAGGTAAAGTTTTTAGAGTTTCTACCGAGGAGGACGCAAGAAAAGCTGGGATTTACGAAGAGGAAAAGGGTAAACAAGGTTATTACACTCCAGAATTCATTATTGTTGGAAAGTCAGGATTTCTAAACGAGGGATTAACTGACACAATTAAAGAAATGAATTACTTTGAAAAAAAATCTGTAAGAATACCCCCTACTAAAGCATTTGGTAAAAGAGACCCTCAAAAAATCGAAAGAATTGGTATCGCTAAATTTAGAAAATTAAACGAAGGTAAGAACCCTGAATATGGTCAAGATTTTACTAATAAAAAAGGTCAAAGAGGCGTAGTTTCTAACATTATGCAAGGAAAAGTTATTATCGACTATAACCATCCTTTAGCAGGTCAATCAATCGACTACAACTTAGAGGTTGTCGAAAAAATCGAAGGATTTAACGAAAAAATTGAATATTTCATGATTTCAAAGGGAATTCCTAAAGAGAGCGCTGATGAATTTATAATAAATCATGCGGAAGATAAAACTCTAGAAATTACAGTCCCTAAAATGTTTCTGTTCCAAAATCTCACTTACTTAAAATTTGGGCTTGCTATGGACCTTCAGACTCATATGAGCGAAGATATAGGGGATGTAAAATTTATTGAAATTTACGAAAAAATGCCAATTCCCGATGCAACACCCGCGGAATC
>JAUWNA010000562.1 GCA_030612905.1 Promethearchaeota archaeon | reverse complement strand
TATTAGATGGTGGAAGAGAAATTAAGTATTTCTCTCAAGGTTGTGCCGGAGATACCATTACTTATCAAACCAAAGTCGAAAATATTGTTGAAAAGGAAGGCAAAAGAGGTAAGATGGATTTAATCACGGCGGTCACAAGTGGAAAAAACAAGGATACTGGAGAAAAGGTTTTTGATTTAATCATTTCATTAATCGTGTTCCATTAAATTAAAAAGGTGATTTGAAAATTGTCTAAAGAAGATTTGTTTTTTGAAGATATATCAATAGGAATGGAATTACCTGCATCAAAAAGGGGACCAATTGTTCGACAACAATTAATAGATTACGCATCAGCATCTGGGGATTATAATAAAATTCATTACGACGAGGGGTTTGCGAAAATAGCTAAACTACCTGGATGTATCGCCCATGGAATGCTTGTTATGTCAATCGTCGGGTCTTACATTACTGATTGGGCAAAGGGAGGGGTGTTAAAAGACTTCAAAATAAGATTTGCTGGTATGACAAATGAGAACGATACTTTAACGTTAAAAGGAAAGGTTTTGAAAAAATACTCTGAAAACGGCGAAAATTTGGTCGAAATTAGCGTTCTAAGCGAAACTCAAGACGAAAGAATTACAACGCAAGGTTCCGCAGTTATAGCCTTAAAAGCAAAGTAATTTTTATTTCCTAATAATTTCTTTATGAAATATTTATTTTCCAAATCAAAGAGTTATAACTCAAAATAATTCATTTAGAAAGTTAATATCTAATAAGGCGTATATTGAAATTCTTTAAATATTTCTTAGTTAATTAGGTTTCAATCATAAATGAAATCTTCAAATTTAAGATTTTAAAACGTTTTTTTAAAGGTGTTAAAATATGGATGTAAAAATTGCGATTGAAAAAAGAAGAGCATATCGATCTCTTGAACCAGTTGAGATTTCCGACGAATTAATAGAAGATTTAGCCGAATCAGCTCGATTAGCGCCATCTTGTTTTAACAAACAACCGTGGAGATATGTATTTGTTCGCGATAAAGAGCAACTCGAAAAACTTCACGAGTCGTTATCAATAACTAATAACTGGGTAAAGTTAGGGTCGTTAATTATCGCAGTATTTAGCGAAGTAAAAAACGATTGCGTTATCAAAGAGAGGCAATATTATCTTTTCGATACGGGTTTAGCGAGCGCTTTTTTAATGCTCCGAGCTACAGAATTAGGTCTTGTTGCGCACCCTATCGCGGGTTTTAATGAAGATGCGGCGAAGAGAGTGCTTGGCGTTCCAGAACACATGCGATTAATTTCCTTAATAGTAATTGGTAAGCATTCTAAAGAACTTAATGAAGAGCTAACCGATATACAAAAATCCAAAGAAGATTCAAGACCTGAAAGAAAGGAGTTTAAAGAATTCGTTTTTATAGATGAATTTACCAAACCATTTAATAAGTAATAAAAGGTGAATATCATAGAAGAAAACAAAGATGAGCATCAACATAAGAGAAAATTCAATAAATTAATAACTGAAAAAAGCCCTTATTTACTGCAACACGCTGAAAATCCAGTAAATTGGTACCCTTGGGGGGAAGAAGCCTTTGAAAAAGCAAGAATGGAAGATAAACCGATATTTCTTTCAATTGGCTACTCTACTTGCCATTGGTGCCATGTAATGGCACACGAATCTTTTGAAGACCCTACTGTTGCTAAATTTATGAACGATGTTTTTGTCTCTATTAAAGTTGACCGGGAAGAACGACCTGACATCGATAAAATATATATGACCGTCTGCCAAATTATGACCAATTCTGGGGGTTGGCCACTAACGATTTTA
>JAUWNA010000286.1 GCA_030612905.1 Promethearchaeota archaeon | reverse complement strand
TTTATCTTTTTATAGTTACATTTCTTTATTATAATTAGAAGTATGACGAATAACGAAGATGAAGAAGATTACCATGGAGTCGCTCCAATCAAGCCTATAATAAAAAAATTGAAAAAGGAGTACGATAAGGACCCTAACGATTGGAGGGTTATAGGATCAAGAGACGACCAGGGAAATACAGATACTTTTATAACAAAAAAAACCAATGCATATTGGTTAAAGTCTAAAATGCTCAGTCCTTATTCCTCGTTAACTATGGGTAGCATAGTTCGAAATATTGACAGAGATATCGAGGAAGAAGTGAGTAAAGGAAAAACCTTATCACCTGATGAAATGCTTCGTCTTTTTGGGATGGTCGTTCCAATAAAAAAAGATAAGAATATCGTTGCCGCGGGGATCGAAACATACTCGCAACAACAGGGAAATTACTTAAAAGAAATCGCTGGCGAACGAGATTCGAATTTAGAATATCAAATGGCGAAAAGAATTGACGAGGAATTCATAAAGAAACATCCTCAAAGAAAGAATTTATACATCTAAAGGAATGAACTTTTTTTGAAATGCTCAGGAAGAATAATATAAAAAATTCAGAAAAACTTAAATTTTGCTTGTTAAAGAGCTAAGCTCATCTTTGCTTTTTATGATTGGAAATTTTGAGGAATATTTTGATGAGTTATTGATTAATTCAGCTATAACAGCGTTAATTTTTTCGGGACCAGGTTTTCCTTCGAGTGTTTTAGCAAATTCTTTTATCATGGGTACTTTTAAGTCGTCAACATAAAAGGATACACCTTTTTCAACTTCTTCAAGCAAAAATTTAAAAGACAAATCGGCAGCTCTCTCTGTAACAAAGAGTGGGTTGTCGGGTTCTTTAAAAGTGTAGGATATCTCTTTCCAGCGAGCCCCACTAGCATCTACAGGTACCATACCAAAAATATAATCGCTGGTATAAATCCAGAACGGAATACCATTATCAAACGAAGAATTAACAATTGTTAGGAAGTCACTCATAGTAAATCAGTTTTCTCAAATTCTATAAATTTTATTATGTATAATGTGATAATCAAGATTTTTTAATTTAATGATCTAATAAGTATTATTTGAATCTTTTCTTTTAAATAGCTTTTTAAATGAATTTTAAATGAAAAAAAGATTAATATACATTATGCGTAACCTCGATTATAAAAAGTTAGCTGTTGACATTCAAAATTGGATTAAGAACTATGTTATGTCTGCTAATGCTGAGGGTGTTGTAATAGGGCTCAGTGGTGGAATTGACAGCGCAGTTACAGCCGCATTATGCGCAAATGCGCTTGGTAAAGAAAATATCATTGGGTTAGGTTTACCTTGTGAATCAGTATCTCAAGATCTTGAAGATGCAAAATTAATAGCTAAAGTTTTAGGTATCGACTTTAAAATAATAGACTTAACTTCAGTATATAACAAATTCTTAGAAGTTATGGACCCAATAGTTAAGACTAATAAAATGGCATCTGCTAACTTGAAACCTCGATTACGAATGGCAGTCTTGTATTTCCATGGTCAGACAAAGGGAAATTATTTGGTTGCTGGTACAGGTAATCGTGCTGAATTAGCCATCGGGTATTTTACTAAATATGGAGATGGTGCAGTTGATTTTGAGCCTCTTGGTATGTTATACAAAAAAGAAGTAAGAGAAATTGCTAGAATTTTAAAAATTCCTGAAAAAATAATTTTGAAACCACCCTCCCCTGGGTTGTGGGTTGGACAGACTGATGAAGGCGAAATTGGACTGTTATACGATACTATAGACGAAATTCTTTATAGATTTGATTACAACTTAGGTTTTAATGGATTAAATAAAGAGGATATAGAAAAAGTAAGAAAAATGAGGAAGATTGCAGAGCATAAATTAAAAATGCCACCTATGTACGATTTAAAATAAAATTATTTTTTAACCAAATTACAATGTGGATATTAATCCTCTAATGCTATTAATTCGTTTAGTAATTGTATTAAGTTGATTTTTCAGGTTATTATTTTTATTTTTGAAGTCTAATTCTGATATTGAACCCTTATTGTAATCTTTCTCTAAATCCTTAAAATTTCTTTCCAATGAATAACGCTTGCCTTCAAGGGCTATCAACTCTTGATATAAAGTATCTTTATTGTTGGATAATCCATCTAGACTTGGAGTAGAAAAATCGGGCTCATCACTAACATCTACATCGTTAAAATTGATGAATGGCGGTACGTTGGAGCCTTGAAAGTCTACATCCTTCTTTTTTTTATTATCGTCTCTCTTATTTTCTTCTATTACGACTTGTTTTTTAGCTGGACTAACGATTTCTTGTGGTTTATTTGAACCTTTATTTCCCATCGAAGAAAATACATTAAAGAGATCAGAACCACTTGATACTATTGATTCTCTTTCAATTTCTTCAATTCGTACAGATGATATTTTAGGTTTCTCTGTTAGAAAAGGCGTAGATTTAGAAAATTCTGGAGGAAGCGCTTTACTTGGTTCTTCAGTTATTATCGGCGTAATTTTCCGTTTCTCAGTTATTATCGGAATATCGTATGATTCTTCAATAGCAAAAGGGTGAAATTCTGGCACTTTTTCCGGAAGAGAAGTTAACTCTTGGTTTTCAGCTTTCGAAGCGTTTTCTTTTGGTGCTATAGGAATTGGTGTTAAAAATTTCTTAGCAGGTTCTATCCTCTCGCTAACACGATTCACTTCAACGGGTTTAAGTTTGGGTTGTTCTTTGGAGACTATTTTTTTCGGGGTAGGTTGACTTGTAGGTAGAGGTGGTTTTATAAGCGTTTTAAGAACGGGTATTTTAATTTTTGGTGGAGCTAATTTCACATCTTTTTTAGGAATAATTTTTTGTACTTTACGCTTCTTCATAGATTTAAGAGATTCGTCTTTCTTATCCAATTCTTTCTTGAGAGCCGCTATTTTTCCTTTTAAATTCTCGATTTCCCCTTTAAATTGTTCTGATGCCATGTTAAATATGTCAGTTAGATCAACTTCAGGTTCGGCACTTTTAGGTTTAACATCTGGTTTTTCGAAATCTTTTGTACCTTCTTCTTTAGAAATTTTCGCACTTTCGGGAATTTTTAACAATTTCTTTACATCATTAGGAAGAGATGTCTCTGAAAACCAAAGATCAAGCGTATCCCATTCTTCCAAATTTTTGAGAATGAACTCAATAATATCTTTTTGCTCAGTGGTGGTACTTAAATTCTTTAACTTATTAAAATGATTAATAAGTTTGCCTTTTGCTTCAATCTCATCATCTGGAGATGGTTCACCCTCAGTAAGAAACAAGTAGATTTCCTTAACTTCTTGAAGGGCTGATTGAAAACTTTCTTCGTCGGTCATAAAAGATATTACTTCAATTTGATTTTATATAATAGCTAAAGCTTTACACTTTATATTAAAAAAACAATTCACTAATTTATTTTTTTGTATTATAATTAGTTTAAAGATTTTTAAACAAAAGCAAAAAAATCTTAAAATAATAAAAAACACCAATAACAATATGATTTTTATTTAATTACTCTCTAATTTCTGAGATTATTAAGTAAAATAATAGAATTAAACCCCCTATTGTAAGAATGGCCCCTAAAACAATTAATTCATAAAGCCATTTAAGTATAGAAGGTTTGGCAGATACCAAATAAGGTAAATATTCTGCGGGGGTTGAATTTAATTTGATAATCAGAAATAATGATAACGATACTATTAAAATTGTTCCTAATAGGATTATTACTAAAGCAAAATAGATTAAACTGTTTAATTTGAAATGTATTTTTAATGAGTTCATTACCTTCTTAGATTCAACTAAAATTTATATTTTTTCTCTATATCAAAATAAGAAATAACACCTGGTATCCCGTACATGGTAGTGAGGAAAATAGAAGACAGCACGATTATATTAATTACTATTATGA
>JAUWNA010000101.1 GCA_030612905.1 Promethearchaeota archaeon | reverse complement strand
CGAATATCGGAAAAAAGATAAACTACGCCTTTTGCTTCGAATATGAACTTTTTTTCCAATAATTCTTCAAATAGTTCTTCTTTATTACTTAAAATATTGATACTTTCATTTACAGTTAGTTCCTTCTTTCTTAGAGCTTTAATTAAGTTGTGTACATCCCTATCAATTAGAAAATTAATAATTTCCTTATTTTCAATTTCTTGACTACAATTATAATTAGAAAATAATTTAACAAATTCTTTTTTGAATTTTTTTAATAGTTTTTCCTCTGTTCCCTCATCTGGTAATTTTTTAGGAGGTACTCTAGTATAGGATAAATCTTTAATTAAAAAATAACATTCTTTACTTCCTGAAATGGATTTTTTCAAAATTAATTTTTCTCGGATGAAAGATATCAATAATAAATCAATATTGACAGTGGAAAAACCGTAATCTTGCCGGAGAGTTTCGGCTAAGTCTACTTTAGTAATCACGCCATTTCGCAGAATTTGTAATATAGTATATTTTATCTTTTCTTGAAAAAAATTAATTAAATCTTCTCCTTCGATTTTACTGTAATTTTTTATCGTATTAAATGCTTCAGAGATGGTTCTTGTAATTTTATTCGTGTTTATAAGTTCTAATAAGTTTTTAGTAATAATTGCTAATATATCTGAAGAAATTATCTCACTCACTTTACTTTTGGACATAAAAAATAAACACAAAAAATAAATTTCGCCTTCGTACTCTTGAATAACTGAAATAATATTACGATCTTTTTCATCAAGTTCAATTAGCGCGTCCTCCTTATTTAATTCGTGTTGAGCCCAAATCTTCAGGAAAATCTCCTTTGAAGGATACGCTCCTTCAGGAGGGTATTGTATTATTGGTATTGGCCCCGTACTTTTATTCCAATGTACAATAATTAATCGTTCCATTTTGGTAAGTTGTTAAATTAAAATAATATCAAATCGATTTATAATGTAGAAAATTGTTAATTTATATAATAAAATAATAATATAAATTCTATTGCCAAAAATAGTATGAAAATTTGAAAAAAATAATCTAACCTAAAAAAGACCAATATATTTTTTCTCAATAGCTTCTACGGTTTCTAGCAATAATTCGATCATTCTTTTATTATCGGAAGGATTTACGCTCTCAATAAAGTTTTCTATAATCTGATGAGCAAGTTCTTTGTCTTTTTGATTATATTTATGTTGTTTAAACTTAAATAAATAGTAAAATTCTTCTTTTAACCAATTTAATTTTTGTATTAAACTGTCTTCTAAAATATCATTATAATCCCCGTATAAAAACATTTAGAACCCCTTCGTTGAGATTAAATTCAAAATTAATTTATTTATAATTATAGTAGGGTGTCTCCTTAAATAATTTTGCAATATAAATCTTAAGTGATAAATACTTCACCCAATTTAAGCTCTACGACGTCTAATTATAGGCTAATTTTTTATTAAATACCTATAGTTAAACGATCCTATTTAGATATCGATCGTTCTAAAGTGGTATCTTGTTATCGTTTTAGAAAGTTCCCAAATAGATTGGATATTATTAGAATTGATAGCTTGATTAAGTTCTTTGTATAGTTTTGATATGGATGGTTGATTATTTCCAAAATTCTCGTTTTTCTTAATTCCTAGTTTTTCATCGTTATTCATACCAAACATTCAAATTTCAAAAATTTAAAAACAGAATAGTATCACAATAACATATTTAGCTTCTTTAGTCTCGAAAAAAGAAAAAAAATAAGAAAACTATTGTTCTAAATAAAGAAATCTTTCCAGATAATAAACCCAAACCTGCGAGAATGTATTACCTACGATAAGATCGCTAGCATGTGCTGCAAATGGAAAGGTCAAGAGCATACAGTCCACTCCATTGACATTTAATGCGCTTTTTATCGTTTCAGCGTTTATTAATGGGACCAAATCATCTCTTAAACCTTGGAAAATTATTGCAGGTGGATCGGTCGCATCGGCTAAGTTACTGGGAGTGAATTTTTCGAACGCTAAAGGGTTTGATATTGGGTCGCCAGGGATTAATCTTGATAGAGGTTCGTGCGTAAAATAAGGATCAGCGAAGTTTGGAGGGTAAATTGGGATAATTCCCTTTATATTTAAAGCGTTACTAAAATTTCCAGCAAAATAAGGGTCGTTGTATCCTAACCCTATGACACCTGTCAAGTGAGCACCAGCAGAGCCGCCCATGATAAAAACAGAATCTAAGTTCGCGTTATAAGTGCTTGCAAATGTTGTTTCTAACTGTTTGGTAAAATTTCCTATTTGATAAACCATATCGTGTAGAGTTAAATTCCCTCTAACATGATCTGGAGTAGGAATAAAAGAAGAACCTCCAGCGTCTAACAAACCGTATTGAATATCAAACACTACATACCCTTGAGCTGCAAGATACTTATTGAGTACTAACACATTTCCTAAGCTTTTATCGCCAAATTGCCAGCTTCCTCCGTGAATCTTAATAATCACGCTGTTATTTCCTGGTAATTGTGTCGTTGTAGATTTAGGATAATATACATCGAAATAGAGCTGGAAACCATCGTTGTCGTAGTACTTTACATCTGTGTCTATGTTGCAATCTCTATGTGAAAAACCTAAAAAGTAATTATAAAGGTTAAATTGAGTAGGTAAAAAATAGGAATCTACAGTAGATGGTATTTGCGCTCTCCAATCTTCGCCGTAAGCAAAATTGAATTCATTTTCCGCAGTTTGGATTGAAATAGGAGTAGCTATTAATGGTAAGGCGTTAAGAAAGGTTAAACATAGCCCAAAAACTAATATACCTTTTTTCACCAGACTTCTTCGTTTAATTGTAGGGATTAGTTTTACCAAAAGTATCGTTGTAATAAGATATAGAAACATTAGAAAACCAGAAATCTGAGTTATAAAAAATGACAAAGAACCCGATATCCCATCTTGAAGAGGAATAAATAATACGATTGTAAAGTAAACTCCAATGATAAAGGTTAAAAAACTCAGAATTACAAGTAACAGTTTTAGAGATTTCAGTAAGATCGGTTTATTCAAATTTCCATACACCTCTATTGTCAATGTTTAAAAATGTAGTAAGAGCAAGCTGCAAACTAACCATTTCGATTCCAAAAAATCCAATGATAATCATGAGAAAGGCTATAACGAAAAGAAATCCATCTAAAATGAATGCTGTAAGAATTACTCCCCACAATATCAATAACACTCCGATTATGAATAAAACAATGTTGTAATAAGTTAATCTATTAATCCTCTTTCCTATTACGGTAGATTTATTAAGATATGAATCGTCTATAAGAAGAATTAGGATATTGAGAAGCCAAGACGTGATTAATATAGCTCCAAATATATCAAATATGAATGAATTAGCTGAAAAAGAGAAATACATGATTCCAAAAGCACAGCTTAGAATATGCAAAAAGATGCCTAATTGGCTAAGACTTTTCGCTAATTTTTTAGGAATATTGCTTTTTTCTAACATTTTTTTAAGATTTTTTTAATTTTAATTAGGTAACATTACTACTTTTGTTGTATTTGCTAATAAAACTTTGTAATGATAAGAAAAAAGAAAAGATTCATTATATGCTGATTAAATTTCTTCTTAGTTAGTAGCTTAATCGTTTTACTGCGATTTCTTCTTTTCGTAATGCTTGCTAGTAATATAATATGCTACAAACATGATCACTAAAACTACTAAAACGATTAATAACACATTATTGAAATTCACAGATAAAGCTTCAACCTGTTCAGTTGGTAAATCAAGAAGGCTTACAGGAAAGGTTATGCCAACTGTAAATGAGGCACCAAGCCAAGAATAAAAGAATGCTCTAGGAATTGCCCCAATAAATGTTCCTAAAGAGTATTTCTTAACGTCTAAATCGACAAGACCAGCTGTGTAAGAAATTGGATCAAAGGCTATAAATGGCAATAATCTTGCGATGATTATCGCAGACATTCCATATTTATGGATAAAATCGTCGGCTAAAGATATTGCACTTTTCCCTACAAATTTCTCTGCGAGTGGACGACCACCCTTTCTACTTATGTAATAACACAATAGAGCCGCGGCCATTGAACCAATAACGCCCATAATTCCGCCCCCGACTAGTCCCCAAATCATTCCGGCTGCAAGAAGAACTATTTCGGAGGGGATTGGAACTATAAGTCCTTGTATCCCCATTATTAATATAAACAACAGAATACCGAAAATACCTAGAAGGTATATTGGATTAATGAACCAATCTACTACTAAAGTTAGTAAAAATGTTTCGCCACCGCCTAAATAAATGTACCAGAGTAACCATAGTGAAATAACTACCAATGCTACAAATAAGATAATGTATAGAATGGTTTTAAAACTATACTGTGAAAAATTAAATAGATTTTTTATATATTTCTTTAATTTAAAAGAAAAAGAATCGTTATTTTTATTGAGATTTTCTTTATTTTCCATGTTTATCAAATCATTTAATAACTTTTGAGTAATATATGTAATTAAAATTTCTATAAAAATTTGTTTTTTGCTAATAATTCAAAGCAGATTTATAATAATTATGAAAAAAACACATATATTTGCTCACAGAGGAGGAATGGGCAATTGTATAGAAAATACAATTCCTTGCTTTAAAAATGCGGTAAAAATTGGAGTAAATATAGAAACTGATCTCCAACTTACAAAAGACAATGAGCTAATCTGTTATCACGACCACCACATAGAAATAGATTCTGAATGGTATGATATAAAAAAACTAACTTTGATTGAGTTAAAAAATATCAAATTTGAGGATAGCCGAGATATTCCAACGACCATCGAAGTGTTTAACGCTTTGGAAAACGAAGTTAACGATTTAAGGTATAGTTGTGATATTCGAGATATAAAAACGGGTTTAAAATTAATAGATATAGCTACAGAGTTCGATATTCTTGATAAAATTGAAATTACGGAAAGAAACTATAATGTCTTGCTTAAGTTAAGAGAATATAATAAAAAAATAAAGTTAGTTCATACATTAACTGATAAAATTTCTAGTATTAAAGATAATATTGTTGATGTCGAAAAATTAAAAAATTTAAAAATTGAAGCTATTAACATTCAAAGTTGGAGAGCTAATATCAAGAATTTTAAACAAATAATTGATTTTGGCTTTGAGTGTTATGTGTGGGGGGTTAACAAAGAATCTCGCATGAAAAAAGTTTTAAACTTAACTTATAATGGTGAGGTTGTAAGTGCGGTTTACACAGATTACCCCGATATACTCGTTAATTTGCGTAAAGAAATTTCTACTTAGAAAATTTGGCTAAGAAAAAGAGAAATTATAAAACAAAAAAGATATAAATAATTTCTAACAATCAAATTCATAATAATTAATTTCATTTTAAATAAAGAATTCTGCAAAAATTATGTCTGAAAAAACAAATTGGTCTGTTGTTAGTAAGTTAACCTTACTTGTACTTGTATCTTGGATAATCCTTGCAATAATATTTGGAATCTATGATTTAAATATTTCAATCGCAGTCGTCGATGGAACCTCTACCTGGGGGATTTTTGGTGCGGATTACGGGGAACTACCGGGTTATGCGTTAATTGGAATCGCATTAGCAACATTTATTGGTGGTTATATTAAAAATTTGAAATTTCAAAAAATACCTGCCTTGTTAATTATTGCTATTGGATTGCTGTTTGTATTCGATAATGATTATTACACCGGTTTTAGTTTAATTATTCCAATAATGATTTATACAATTTTAACTTGGAATAAAGATTGGAAAAATTACAGAACCTTAGCGGGTATAATTTCGCTTTTAGCTATTATTCACCCTTTGATATTTGTCCAAATTACTAAGATTTTATGTGGAAGAGTTCGCTTCAGGGATCTTGAGGTTGGATTTACCAATTTTACACCATGGTTTTTGCCACCTGGATTAAGTTCGGATAGTAAGTCGTTCCCTTCAGGTCATACGGCAATGGGGTGGATGCTTCTACCATTGTTAATAGCTGTTAAAGACCGTAAAATCAAGGATCCTTATAGAATCGTGGTTACTACTTTAGTTATTGGATGGGGTTTATTCGTAGGATTATCTCGAATAGTTGTTGGTGCTCACTATGCCTCTGATGTTCTTTTCTCGACGGGAATGGCAGCGATCGTAACCATACTTTTATATAAAAAGTTATATCTAAAGAGGAAATAACCTTTTTAATTTTTCTCAATATTTTTTTTTACTTTTAGGACTCAAATAAAGTTTCTGACGAGGAAAAAGATTAATGAAAGAGATTTTTAAAGATGTTTATCATGTTGGTGATTCGGGTTGCTCCGTATTTTTAGTGGATACTCATAGCGAAGATGGGCTTGTTTTGATTGATTGTGGAATGAGTCTTGAAATGATTAAAAAAATCAGCAAACTAAATTTAAATCCTAAGAATATAAAACATTGTATATTAACTCACTTTCATATTGACCATACGGGCGCTTGTTTCGATTTAAAAAAGTTTAATAAGCAAGTTAAGTTCTATGCTCACGATTTAGACGCCGATCCAATCGAGGAGAGTGGGCACGACGAGAAAACAGCCGCGTCTTGGTACGGAATTGACTACAAGCCAGTTAAATTAGAAAAAAGATTCAAGGGAGATTTGGAAGTTTTACGGTTTGGATACTACGAGTTTCTATGCGTTCATACTCCTGGACACACACCTGGTTCAATATCTATCTTAATCGAAATTGAGAACACTAGAATTCTATTTGGACAAGATATTCACGGTCCTTTTTATGAAAGTTTTGGCTCCGATTTAGAAGATTATCAAAAATCAATGCAAAAATTGATCGATTTAAAAGCCGATATTTTATGCGAAGGTCATTTTGGTGTAATAAAACCAGCTAGCGAAGTAGAACGGTACATCAGAAATTATATGGAAAGCAATCGCCCCTAAAAGAGTTTACAATTTTGTCAAAAATGTTAATCTATTAA
>JAUWNA010000207.1 GCA_030612905.1 Promethearchaeota archaeon | reverse complement strand
TTTACTTTAAACGTAGAAGATAAGCTTATGACTACTCCCTATTCTTTTAAACTTTAATTTTTTGTCTTTAGCAAAATTGCCTAAAACTCTTCTTGCCACTTTTTCAGTTATGCCTGTTGCAATTGCATAGTCTGCTATTGTAATCTCGTTGTTGTTTTGTTTCAAGTAAGCTTCGATGTATTCAATTGATTCTAAATCGTTGAAAATGTCGTTGTCTTCTAAATCTACAAGCACTATGTCGTCACGTGTTGCACTTACTTGTGGATTTTCAGATATTTCTTTAATGAACTTGTCTTTTTCTTTTTCGTACCATTCTCTAAATTCGTGTTCTTTGTGTAATTTTAAATACACGTGGCCAAAATATCTTTTTTCGTCGTCTAAAATCATAAACCGATTTGTCTTTGTTTTGCGGTTTTGTCCTGCTGTCTCCAGGTACAAGTCGCAAAGGTCGGTTTTAATGTCTTTTAATTTAGGCGTAACAAATATGAAACCATTTTCTCTTTTTGCAATAGAGTGCATCACGTTGTCTATTTTCCACGTTTCCCTTAATGCTCCTGTTCCTATAGTTCTTGGTTGCTCGTCGCTCCACATTACATCTCCTTTCTTTAATAGCTTTAGTTTTGATAAAAACTCTGGTTGCTTCCAACAAAGATATAGCTTAACATCACGATTTTTGTATTTTTTGTTGGCTTGTTTAATGATAAAATAAACGAGTTGTGCTCCCTCTGATTTGCCAGCACGAGGGTATCCTACTATCCCAATGAGAATAGGTGCACCATATTTAATTGGCACAGTAATGTCGTGCATTAAAAGATCTATTTGGTTGTATTTTTCGTCTAAAACTAAGTGTGTAATTCCAAGTGCGTTCATTTTGTTGTTAAAACTATTGGTGTGAGCTCTTTTGATGAACTTATATTCCTTGCAACAATCAACAATCCCATCTCGTTGTCTATTTTTAATGCCTCCATATAGATTGCCTTTTACGTCGTCTATTAACCCACGATAACCCTTTTTCACCATATTATTTTCAGCTTGGTCTATATTCCAAAACTTTGTTTTTTTTCTTTTTTTTCTTCTCTTCGTCGTCATCTTCGTAATCAAAATATGGAAGTTTTTTAGTTTTTACAACGCTAGAAGATCCCATCGCTACAAGTACTGATTGTATTTTAACTTGGTTCCAAGTATGACCATGAGATCGAGTTGCACGTAGCAACGCACTTAGTGCTCTTATCGACAGTATTACAGCATATCCATAGTCTGGAAATTCGGAAAGTAAATGGTCGTTCAATTTATTTAATCTCATGACCAAATATCTAGACGCAATATCGTCAGCTGACGTGTCGTTTATCATTCGAATTTGGTTGCTGATTATAGGGGCGTTATTTTTGATCCATTTGGCAGATATTTCCGTTAATCTCTCTTCCTGTGTATCAAGTCTTTCAAAAACGTTTTCAAGTAGAGTAATTCCTCGTATTAGTGCGTAATCTTTTATAAAAGAACGGTCGTACGACATTTATCAACAACCCCCTGTAAACATCGAAATTAACAATCTTGCCGTTCCTGGGAGTTCTGGGAGTTCTGGCTGAGGTGGTTTTGGAACAAATAAAAGCCCTATTCCAACTATAAGAACAATTATTACGATCGTAATTATTATTCCCGTAACTATTCTTTTGTAATTTACTCCTCCAAACGGTCGTATTTTGCTCATTTCTTTCTTTTCAAACGCTTCAAACTGTTCTTCGTCTGCGAATGGTGCTCTCTTTAACATCTTATGCTTTAATTTGTAATACATTCTTCTCGCACCTTTAGATTCGATCTCGAGTTCGTCAATCTCTAAATCCGAGTTTTTCTCTTTTTCTCTTAGCTTAAAAAGTTCTTTTCTGATTAACTCGTCTTTTTCTCTCGTTAAGTCCTCTGCTGTAGTTGTAGCTTGAAAAAACAAATCGCTTTTACCTATTGCATCTTTTAACACAAGAACTGGCAAATCGTGTAAAGGAGATCCCATGTTCAAAAAATTACAAGGAGCAAAATTCACTGTAGTGTCATATCCATCGTCGGTTTCCCACGGGTAATTGTTTAACCATGTTATATCTGCTTTGAACGGTTTGGAAGAAATAACGACGAGCCTATTGAATTCAAAGTTAGAAAAATGTTTGAAATATGTGTCTTTAGGTAATTTAACTAAGCTACGCTCCATGTTCGGAAAATCGTAATTATCAACGAAATTATGAATTATTGGTTGATAATCTTGTAAAGCAAAATAACACGCCAGATCCATCACGTCGTTATTAATTAACCAATCGTAATCTGGAAACGTTCTTTGCACGTATCCATGAACTTCGCGACCTTCAAATTGTGCCGTTTTAATGCGGGATGCTAGCATTAGTTTGTCGTATTTAAATTTTTTTGACAACACAAAAGCACAAAAATCTATTCTTTTTCGTTCGGTTACAGTTAATTCTGGTTGCTCTGTTTCTTTAGTATCCACATCTTCTCGCTTTCGTTTGACTTTTTCCAGCAATCTTTTAACGTTTTGCATTCCCACTTTTATTTTACCCATCTTCACATTCACCTAATTTTTCTTTTTTCCATTCTAAATATCCTTTTGTAAGATTACCTCGCCACTCTGCGTTTTTTCCGGTGCCTTTTTCGTATAATTCCCTTAAATCCCCTTCGTCTAATGCTTCTTCCAAATCATAATCATCCTTATAGGTTTCTTCAAATTCCGCTTTAAGAACGTCTAATTCTTCTTGTTCCTTTTTGTCTCTTTCTTCGTACGACAGCAATTTTGGTGGTTCTTTAGTTTCTTTAGCCTTTAAACTTATTTTTATTTGTTCCTTAGTTTTCTTAGCAATATACACCAAAAAATCGTCAACAGACACTTGATCGATCTCAGACAATCTCGTATATGGTAAAATCTCTTCAGGCGTAAAGTATTTTAGTTCGCCCTTTCCGTGTCGATGTTCAACCCAGCCTCCAAATACCTCGTTTCCCTTTTCCTCTTTCTCCTTAATCCTTAAATGGTTTATAAAGAATGCCACGTAACTTGGAATAAAAATAGCCAACATCAATAACATTGTTAACAAAATCCACATATTTATTTGGAATGTCAACGCTCCACCAATCAACATGGTATAAATTACCCAAAACATCGTTCTATTTAAGCTCCTCCAACCTTCTCTGCCTCTAAACCGTTCTTTAAATTTCATCATATCTTATTTTACCTCCTTTTTTCTTTCTTAAAAATAACAGCAACAATAAACCCTGACAATACCAATGTAACAATTACAATTCCTATACCAACATCGAGATACTGTCCAAACCCTATATCTATAGGATCTGGAAAATATATTCTAACCATCCCATAAATCCACATCGAGACAGCCACAGTTATCATCAATGAAATCAACCAATGGTATTTTTTCACTCTTTTTTTTACGTTTTTCCCTTCCATTTTCCCTTCCATTTTAATTCGTCTCTTTTATTGTTTTTAAAGTTTTGATTTCACAAACCATCGAACAGACAAATATATTCCGACTTTCAATCCAAAATAGATTACCATAAGTGGGAGCAGTGTAGTTTCATCAAAAACCGCATACGAAAGCATTGTCACCATTCCAACAGAATAAACAAACGACGTCACCAAAGCAGTAATTAAGAACTGTAGTCCCATCCTGTTAATTCCTCTGTTCATCTCACTCCATCGTTTAGTGGCTCTCCTTACTTTTGTTTTTCGATCTCTATACTCGTAATATCCTTTTATGGCATAAAACGCCGTAATTCTTCCTAAAATACTACTAAACACGGAGAGTGGGAAGATCTGAAAAATCGTTAATTCCCAAAATTCAGAGCTAATAAAATATACAAATATAAAATCTTGCTCAGTATATACGCCTAATCCAATTGTAAAAACAAAAAAGAATAGTACTGAAATTAGGTTGTGTAACAAAAAATATCCGAATAAATCGCCACTCGCCCGTTCGCTTGTTTCTACTACATTTCTTCCTTCTTGCATTATTCTTCCTTTTAGCATAGTTCCCCACGTTCTGTTCTATTTTTTCTTATTTTATAGATTACTAACAACAGTCTTATTACAACAATAAGAACAATAAGAATAAAAATCAAGTTAATAATTATAGTTGAATGCACGGTTCCAATATTTTCAAAAACCGTGAAACCAACCTTAATCTCAAAGAAAAAAACACAAAAAATTATTGAAATTAATACCCCAAAACTGGTAAAATTCTTCCAAATATTTTTTTTACTTGTTTTATTACTCATAATTTTTTACCTCTTAAACCTTGATTTGATAGAATCTTTCTAAAAAAAAAATGAAAAATAAATAATATATTATAATTTGGAGCAAAAATAAATTAAAAACATCTCCCAAAACGTAAATCGAGAAATATACCAACACTTGCGGGAAAACTAATAAAATTTGGAATCCGAAAATGTTTTGATACACATTCCTATAAAAAATAAATAACGAACCATTTGAAACTACAAATAAAAACAATAGCAAACATGCTAAACTCATGATCGATGCGTTTCTAACCGATTTTAATTTAATATCTCCTGTGATGAAATATCCCACAATAAAAGCAATAATAATAGTGAATAAAAATAAACCCAAAATTATTATCAATAGCATTAGATTGTTTGAAATATTACCAATAAGCGTACTCGTTAAAATCTGAGCAAATAATACC
>JAUWNA010000169.1 GCA_030612905.1 Promethearchaeota archaeon | reverse complement strand
AAATATACAAGAAATAATGTAAAAAGGTGATAAATTAGAGTTGTCTGACAATATTGATGAGTTTAAATCGACAAAACAGGTATTAGAACTTATAGGATTAACTCATGATGAGATTGAAGCTTATTTTCATCTGACAGGAAGAGGTCCCGTAATGGCTGGAGAAATTGCGCTTTTAATTGATGTTCCTGAGGAGAGGGCATTTCAAATTGCTAATAATCTACTCGAAAAAGGATTGGTTCGTGAAATTCCTGGTTCGACCCCTTTTTATGTTGCTTTACCACCTTATACTGCTTTATTGAATCAGATAGAGAATTTTAAAAAAATTGTAAAAAAAATGCAAGAATCTACTCCAAAAGCTTTACAGTTAAAATTTAAGGAAATTGAAGAACATTCAGCAAAATTAAGCAAGTTTGATGAGTATAGAAGCTATATAAACATCATGAAAACTAATCTGCCAGCTCAAATAAAAGCACAATTCAGTAAAGTCGAAAAAGAACTTGATAATGTAAAAAAGTTTCAAGAAATAAGAAGGTATATCCTTAATCTGAGGGAAATCGTACCTGATGAAATTACAAAAGAATTTAGTGTAGTTGAAACACGCTTAGAAAAAATTAAATCAGAGATTTCTATCGCCTTTGAAAAGCAATTTAGAATTGGAGCTTTAAAAAGTATGGCAGAAAAGATTGTTTCTAAAATAATCTCAGAACAATTTGGTGACCTTACTGATTATTTTCGAGAAAAATTTGTTAATGCTATTCGAAATACTCTTGATCAAGTCACCGACCAATTAGCTTCAATTTCTGATGTCGCTGGCGACATGAGTACCGATTTAGGAAGTTTTTTATCAGATATCGTATCAGGATTAGAAGAAACTTTAGAAGATTTGGATGGTAGAATCTCAACGGTTTATGAGGACGTTGATAAAGGAATTGAAGAATTAAAAGGATTATTTCAACGTGAAATATATAAAACGCTCGAAGAAGACATTATGGGAAATATTTTAAAACAACTTGACTTGTCTGAAAAAACTATGACTGAGTTTTGGGAACGGTCAAAAAAAGCTTCAACATTGAGTTTCAAGGATGTGTGGTTTGTAAGAAGTGTTGAGGGCATGAAAGCTCAAATCAACGAGTCTCTTACTCGAGTTAAGGCCAGATTTCTTATTATCGTACCTAAATTGGAGGAAATTGATTTAGTAGCAATTTCAAAAGTAAAAAAACATGTCATTGTTAGAATTTCAACAAATTTCGATTTGAATAATCCAAACGATCTATTAAAACTAGCTGAAATTGTAAAATACCCTAACATCAACATACGGCTTAATCATCGAGAAAATTTATACGCAATCAATAGAGATTTCGAAGAAGTAGTAGTTTGTGCCGCATCAAAATCAACATTGGGAGATATGGAGATAGCTGGTATGGGGTCTATTCTTGAAGAACACGTCAAATTATTTGCAGGTGTATTAGAAGATACATGGATTCAAAGTCGGAAAGTTAATACTGAAGAAATCATGTATGCTATTCAATCATCTCAAAGGATAGAAAAAATCCAACAACCGATTCAGCAAACTACTTTTCAAATGCCGCAAACACCTTCAGTACCAATAAAACCCGATATCCAAATTAAACCCACTACAACCGTTGTGGAAAATAATGTATTAAAACCATTAGAACAAAAACCCATAGTTCCAGCTCAACCAACATTTCCTCAATTGCCAATCATAGAACAACAAGTTGGAGTAAAAGAACCAATAGCTACGCTTGATTCAACTTTAAATAAAGAGGGAACTATTTCGCAATTATTTGATGATGTAATAAATGACTTAGATAAGAAACTGGGAACTGAACTTTCGAACGATTTAGAACACATCCGAAATAGAATAACTGAGGAGATTGGATACACGGCAGTTCTAAGCCAAATAAGCATTACAATAGCTTCCTTAAAAACATTACCTAAACTACTATCTTCAATGGAAGTAGAAGACACTCTAAAAAAGATAAATTTTTGGAGAAAAAAAATTAATATTTAAATTCTAATTTCTAAACAATTTCCTTTTCAAAAATTTAGAAAAAGAGAATAATAAAAAAAATTAAATTTTTATGCCATTTATTTTATCAGTAATTACATCTAATTCGCTTTTTGTCTCATAGTCTACAGTTCTAATGCTCGTAAAACTCCAGACTAATACGGTTACGATTATCCCGAGCAAGGCACAATACAAGAACAAATTACCAACGCCTAACATTTCCGCCAAAGGTCCTGAAATTAGCGTCCCAATTGGAGAAATTGACATAGATAATGAATGATCCATGGAAGTAACCCGACCCATCTTATCCGGAGGTACAACTGTTTGCATAGTTGTTTGATACAATGAATTAATAATTGGTAAGGTTAAACCCATCGTAACACCACCCATACCTATCATTAAGAATTCTCCTGCAGGAGCAAAACCCATTATCGCATATCCAATCATAGTAATGATAACACTACCAAAAATGACTTTCAGTTTATTGTTCCAAGTTTTCTTTATTGAAGTAATAAGAGCGCCACCAATCATACCACCTTGAAAAAATACTAAAACTATTGCTAAATGCGTCGCAGAACCACCATGAATGACATTAATATAATATGGCATCAATGTATCCATTGGCCTTATTAGAAAATTAAGCAACATTGAATAGAAAATTAGTATAATTAATCCAGGTATAACCTTAATGGTTTTAATTCCAAGTTTAAATTCCTTAATAAATGAATTTTTTTCAACCGTTTCCTTAGGATTCCTAACTGATGGAATCTCAATGAGTATTAATGGGATTACAGCTATGCAAAAAGTTATAAGATCAACCCACAAAATTATTTTTATCGGTAAAAAGATCATAAGAGTTGCTCCTATTAATGGGGCAAGAATCTGTACGACTCCGGTAAATAAAAAATTGATTCCGTTAATTCTAGACAAATTTTCTTTTGGAACCATAATTGGTATAATAGAATTCACCGTTGGTAAATGAAACGCTTGAAATACGCTACGTATACTAATAAAGATAAAGACAATCCATATATTTGCCAGATTCAACTGAAATAAAACGAGCAAAATGAGAGTGGAAACTGCTTGCAATGAGTCCGCAACGAGTATTATTACTTTTCTATTTAATCTGTCAGCGAGTACCCCTGCAATTGGCAAAACGATTACTTGACAAATTATAAACAAAAATGAAGCTATTGCCAGATACATGGGACTCTGAGTTTCCTCCGTAATCCACCATATAATTACAAAATAAACGACCATCGAGCCAAATAAAGAAAATAATTGACCCGACCAAAACATCAAATAACTTCTAAAAGTTTTTTGGTTTGCTTGATTTGCTAATTCTTCCATTTTTAATCTTCACCTTTTTTTCCTTTCTTTCTTTTTTTTATTTTTCTATATTTTTTCTGCATTTCTTCTTTCAATTATATCTTCAATTACTTATTTCATACGTGAAACTAACCTGTCAAAAAAAATCGTGAATTTATGACCCATTTCTTGATAAATGACACTATCTGATTTTTTAATTTTCTCATACATTAATCCCTAATTCCCAGCTAAATTAATTGTCCATTAAAACATTATATCCTAAATAAGATTGGTTATCACATTTTATCAATTAAGCCGTTAATTTTTGATATAACTTCGTCAGGACTGCTTGTAAATTTAAAAATGTCCTCTTCTAAAGAGCCTTCAATACCATCGTCTACTAATTCGTAAATGAGGTTTTCGGCGTCCTCATTAGTTTTATTAAGTGCTCGGGCAAGTTTATCAATCGGCAAACTTTTTTGTAGTTTGATTAAACCCCGAACCCTCTTTTTTATTCGGTCTTTATCATTTGAAGGTGACAGATTGATTTCAACTCTATGTTTGGGTTTTTTCCCTTTTTCCCCTTCAAATTCGCGTTCAATCCTCTCGCCTAACTCTTCTATACCTGATTCTTTAACCGCGCGTTCAATATTTTCCCCCCATTCCTCTAGCTTCTTAAAGTCTCCGAGGTTGTTTTTCACGAATTACATTGATTTTCGGATAAGCTCTGATACGGAGGAACCTAACTCATCTGACCAATCCCTCCATTCATCGCTTGTGTCGCTATCGACTGAAATATTAATGCGCTTTGAGGCTTTTTTCTCTGCTTTTCTCTGTGCTTTTTCTAACTTTTTTCTGATTTTGTCCTCGTATTTCTCTCTTTGTTCTTCCGTCTTAATCCTTATCAGTTCAAGTCTTTCTCTAGCACGCTCAATTTGCTCCCTCGCATTCTCTCCTAAATCCTCTATCTCTTCCTCCGTTTCCCCAATTTCACTTAATAAAGAAATTCTTTCCTCCTTCAAATCTTCTAACGCTTCTCTTAATTCTTCTTTAATATCTCCCTTTGATTCCCTTAGATCGTCTATATCGTCCACAAAATCCTCGTGTATATCCTCTAATTCGTCTAGAAGCTCGTCTTTAATGTTGTCTAACTCCCATCTTATATCTTTTCTTAGCTTTTCTATTTCCTGCTCATCTTTTTCTTTTTCGTTTTTTCCGGGTTCTTTATACATATTAATTCCTCCATACTACTTGTTAGTTGGTTTTGTATTTTCTAATTCTATTTTTTTTTTTTAATTTACTTATTTTTTTAATGTATCTTCGGCAGCTTCGGTAATTTGAATAGGAACTTGAGCTAAAGTTGCTTTAGCGTCAACTTCAATCGTGTCGATATAATATACATTTCCTGAAATATCCGTTCGATTACCAATTTTCACGTTTCTTCCTTTTACATCCCCTTGAACAAATGTGTTATAAATTTCAACATTATTTGCTGCAATAATACTACCATCAACTATATATGGGCGTCTAGTTTTTTTTCTTCCTATTATTACAGCATGAACACCAATATACACGTTATCCCCATTGATATCTCCTCTAATTGTGGTTGATCCATCAATATTAATATTTTTTTGTGAGAACAACCCCCCTCCAACTTTTGTTGAGCCTGAAAGTCGAATTCCTTGAAGCGCTTCAATATCTTCCCCGCTCCTTAACGACCCCGAGTTCCCTAACTCGCCTTTTATTTCGATCCCCCCTTCCACTGTAGTTGAGCCAGAAAACTTGGCGTTCCCCCTTCCATAACGGGCCCCCATAACTCTGACCGACCCAGCACTTTTAATATCGCCCTGAAC
>JAUWNA010000517.1 GCA_030612905.1 Promethearchaeota archaeon | reverse complement strand
CCTTTTCTTAAAAGCCTTCAATACTTTTCGGGAGTGAGTCCATACTACAAAGATCAAATAGTATCCCACCTTAAGAAAATACCAAAGTCAAAAATGAAAATGTTTATCACTAAGACTTGTCCATATTGTCCTGCTACAGTTCCAGTGGCGAATTTATTCTCAATTGTTTCAAAAGGAAAGGTTTCTGTAGAAATAATCGATGTCGATGCCAATCCGGATATTGCCATGAAATACCAAGTACAAGGTGTACCACACACTATTATTAACGATAAAGATCACATTTATGGCATGTTTACTCCGCAAGAATTATTGGAGAAACTAACTAAAGGTAAACGAGATTTAGGGGGCATGTATAGCTAAAAATTTAATGAGGTGATATTAGAAAATGTCTCAAGACGATAAATATAAAGAAATTATTCAAAAAGAAATGGCTAAATTAACTAAGCCTGTTAAACTCAAAGTATTTACAAGCAAAAAGAGTCAACCTGATGGGAGTTTTATTAGAGAATGTCAAGAATGCAACACATTTATGACGCTTTTAAAAGTGTATGAAGCGAACTCTAACGGTCTGCTGACAATCGAAGAATTATCGATTTATGATGACCCTGAATTCGCCAAAAAATACGATGTGGAGCGCGTTCCTACGATTCTATTTATTGGCGACGATGGTCGTGAAATAATTCGTTATCTAGCTGCTCCTCAAGGAGGAGAAATCCAACCGTTTATTCAAGCATTGTTCGTTTTCGCAGGTGCTCCGAATTATTACGAAGCGACAATAAAACAGAACTTAGATCGCATTCCTCCTTCAACGATTAGAGTAATGTTGACTAACGCGTGTCCCTATTGTCCTAGCGTTGCAACCGTGGCAAATATGTTCGCTTTGGCTTCAGATGGAAAGATTCGAACAATTATAGTTGACATCATGACCAATCCAGATATAGGGCAATACTATGACGCTTCTGGAGTTCCGTACACGATTATTAACGATAATAAGACTTTAGTTGGGATGGTTGGTGCAAACGAAATTTTTAGAGCATTAATAGGAGGAAACATCAATGTTCAATATTGATATGGAAGGCGTTGATTTTGAAAAAACTTACGACCTAATTGTTTTAGGTGGTGGACCAACTGCAATTGGTTGTGCCATCTATGCCGCCAGGTTCGCGTTGAACGTTTTAATTGTAGGGAAAACATTTGGTGGGTTAATTGCTACAACCCATCTTGTTGAAAATTATCCTGGAATCACCTCAACAAGTGGTCAAGGCTTAATGGATATGTTTAAAGAACACATGAATTCCTTGAGCATTCCTTACATATCAGACGAGATAAGAAGCATAGAAAAAGCGGAGGATCACTTTATTTTGCATTCATTTTTTCAAAAATTTAAAGCTTATACGGTTTGCATCGCTACGGGATCTGAAAGGAAGAAGTTAGGAATCCCTGGCGAAGAGGAGTTTGCTGGAAGGGGCGTTTCTTATTGCGCTACGTGCGATGGCCCGTTTTACAAAGATAAAGTCGTAATTGTGGTTGGAGGAAGTGATTCTGCCGCTAAGGAAGCGTTGTTTTTATCGCAGAATGTGAAAAAGGTTTATATCGTTTATCGAGGAGAAGAAATCCGAGCGGAACCAATAAATAAAAAACGAGTTTATGAAAACGAAAAAATTGAATTTATATACAAAACTAACATCGTAGAAATTAAAGGAGACACTTCTGTTAAGTCAGTCATTTTCGACAACGGAAAGAAATTTGACATAGACGGAGTATTTATCGAAGTGGGCTCTATTCCCAATTCAGATTTAGCCAAACGCATAAGCGTTAAAACAAATGAAAAGAACGAAATAAAGATCAACAGAAAATCTGAGACGAATATACCCGGCATTTTCGCTGCTGGAGACGTCGCAGACGCCCCGTTTAAACAAGCAATTACCGGGGTAGCTGAGGGTGTTATAGCGGCCTTTTCCGCTTTCGATTATGTAAAAGAAATGAATATCGAATATTAATTTAAGATTTTCTTTCTAATTTTATCAATAATATTATATTTAAGAGAAATATTGAGTTGCTAGAGCTTCTGTTGAGTTAAATAAAGAATTCAATATTTAATTAAAGTTTTTATATCAATAACTGCTATGCGTAAGGATTTTAAATTGTTATAAAGAATTTAGTAAAAAATTGATTATAG
>JAUWNA010000381.1 GCA_030612905.1 Promethearchaeota archaeon | reverse complement strand
CGAGAAAAAATATATCACGCCGTATTACTAGATCCTAATACAGCAAGCGTATGTTCTCCAAAAGAAATTAGAGAAATGGTAGATGATATGTTTGATGCCGAGAAAGAATGGCTCCCTCAGTTTGAAAATTAAAAAAAAAATAATAATAATAATTAGAAATAATTTCTTCTTAAATCTTACCTTCCTTTTTAAGATGCTCTAGATACGCTTTCTCTTTTTCCGCGTGAATTCTTTGTAGCTCTAATTTCTGTTCTTTCCATTTAGGACCGCTTAAAGGGAAAAATTTTATAACAAGAGCAGCAATTAAAATAAGTACTGCTGGAATAATTGTAAAACCAATCATTATTCCCAATTGGGCGTTTGGTGTTTGAATTGCTGCCTCGTTATCAAATCCAAAAGATGCGATTATTGTTAGAAAAAGCCAAGGGGCAATTGATACTGCCGGCTTAGTTAATAACGCGTTGACCCCAGAATAACTCGTTTCTCGACGCTTTTTCGTGCGTATCTCGTCGTAATCTATAACATCAGCCATCATTAATTGTCCGGTCATGAAATATCCCGAAAAACCAATTCCTAAAAGTACCATTCCGAGTATTGCAGAAATAAAATTCCATCCTATAAAGAAGAACACAATGAAGCTTAACCCCGTCATTAATAATATGAAAAAGTACACTTTTTTTAATTCCAGCTTTCCTAAAATTTTATTGTAAACGACAGTAAACGCAAAAATAACGAGAAAAAATATAAGTAACGGCAACATTGCTAGCACTCCCTCAACCATTAAAACGAAACCTATATAGTAAAACACAGAAGTCGTAAGAATGTATTGTGCAATCGTGAAGCAGAAATTTGAGACTTCAAAAATTAAAAATGATTTGTTTTTAAAAGTTTCAACCAAGCCAGTCCAATATCCTAACGGTTCTTCAAGCTGCGTATATTTATTTTCCTTTAAAAAATAACTACTAATAAACAAAATAATCCCACAGAATATACCGATAATTACCATAGCTGTTAAGAAAACATCGACGGGTGGCGAAGATTCGCCCGTTAATAATAGAGTAGGTAGTAAAAATGTGATTAGAAGTGCTAAACCGCTAAAAATTGAGCTGAAAATCATTATTCCCGCTCGAGCTTTAGATGATATTGCCATTTCTGCCGGTAAGGAATATGTGATTAGACCAATTATCGTATAAATCGTATCAAAAGCAAAAAGAATAATTAAAAAGTTGAAAAACAGTGCTACTTCGTTGTTAATATCAACGAGCGGGAACCAACAAAACATAAATAATATTGCATAAACTGGAGCCCCAAATCGAATATATGGGATCCTACGGCCATATTTCTTTGATTTAGTACGGTCTTCCAAGAATCCAAATAATGGGTCGTTAATTGCGTTCCATACGATAAATATCATCCATGCCAAACCTAGTAAAGTCCCACTTAAACCTAATGTTATATTGTAATAGTATGTGATTGGTCCTAAGCCTAAACCTGAAAGTATTCCGTTGGCGAAAACTGCTCCTCCATATGCAAATTTGGATCGAGTTGGTACTTTTTCCTCAAATAAAGTATTTCTTTGTTCAGTCATATTAAACTCACATATAATTTTTAAAATATTATTTATTTCTTAACTTGATGTTATAAAAATCTATCAGAAATCTTAACCCTCTTTGAATTAAAAAGGCTTAATTTCAAATTTTCTGTATATTGCAAAGTGAAGTTGAATATTTTAATGAACCTTTCTTAAAAAAGAATAGAGTATTTTATCGAAAATACCAAAATAATATTATTAAGAAGTGTAAAGGAAGAAATTCGTTAGTAGTATTACCAACTGGCTTAGGAAAAACAATTATAGGGATTTTACTTATAGGTAAAGCTCTAGAAAAATATTCAAAATCAAAAGTCATTATTCTTGCCCCAACTAGACCTTTAGTTTCGCAACATAAAGCTTCATGTGAGGCCTTTTTAAATATTGATTCTAATTTAATTACTTCATTTACAGGCAAGATTTCGCCAGAAAAGAGAATTTTACTTTTCAACAACTCTAAAATTATAGTATCGACTCCTCAAGTAATAAAAAACGATGTAGAAAGGGGGCGATACGATTTGAAGCAAGTTTCTCTAATAGTTTTCGACGAAGCACATAGAACGAGAGGTAATTACGCCTATTGTTTTATTTCTAACGAATATCTTAATACGTGTAAAGACCCGCTTGTATTAGGGCTAACTGCATCTCCAGGAAAAAGTTATTCAAAAATTCAACAATTGTGCGATAATTTGTTTATTGAGAATGTTATATTTAAAACCTACGAAGATAATGACGTAAAGCAGTATATTTACGATATTGACATGTATTTAGAATTTGTAGATTTGCCTATTAAAGTTTTAGAGTTAAGTGCGATTTGGTATAACTTATTTGAAAAATTTCTAAGATTCTTTATCGAAAAAAAATTAATTCCACCCAATAAGCGTTATTATTCTAAATTGGATTTCTTAGGAATATCGCGAGATTTAACGCTCTCTCTAAGGTATAATAATGGTTATTTACCCGAGTTATCAGAAGAAGAGTACCAAAACGCTCTTTATTTTCAATCTCCACGAATCATAGATTTAGTAAAAGAGAATTCGCTCAATATCGAATCGGTTTATTCTTACAGTTCAAGCTGTATTTCTTTATTGCATGGGAAAGATTTGCTAGAATCTCAAAATTTCTCGTTATTTGAAACTTTTTTAGAAAAAATAGAATATAAATCTGGTCATGACATTCTTTCAGCTAAGAGAATTATTAATTCCGATCACTATAAGTTCATTAAAAACATATTTGAGCAGGACAACCGTGATATTTACTTGCATCCTAAAATTGAAAAGTTATTTTCAATTATAACTGAAGAAACCGAAGAATTAAGTAATAATAAAATCATAGTTTTTACTCAGTACCGCGAAATGGCAGAATTATTAAAAGGAAAACTAAAGGAACGCTTTGGAACTCGATTGAATGTAGAAAAGTTTATAGGTCAGTCAACTAAGATAAATGATATAGGTTTTTCACAATATCAGCAAGGAGAAATAATAAAGCAGTTTAAAGCTGGTGCGATAGACATTCTTGTGGCTACAAGTGTAGCGGAAGAAGGGCTTGATATT
>JAUWNA010000488.1 GCA_030612905.1 Promethearchaeota archaeon | reverse complement strand
TTTGCTTTTGGATATTTTATAAGTTAAGTTATTATCATAACTTTCGTTAGTTAAATTTTAGGTTTTAAAACGTGAAATAATATGTTTTTAGAAAAATTAGAAAAATTAATAAAATATCCTAGCGATTTAATTCTATTAATTATAGCGGCTATAGCAATTGTAATTCTTCTTACAATTAACATATTGGTTTTTGAACCGTTGGCATATTTAGGATATGGGTACGGTATCTTGGACTTCGAATTTGCTTGGACTAAAGAGCAAATATTAATAATCTTCGGCGTATGGGGTGATGATGTAATGATATTGCAAGCGGTGGGGGTGTACTGGGACTTTCTTTATATCGTTGGTTACACAGTACCTCTTTTCGCATTGATTTTACTCGTTTCGAGAAAATTGAACGAAAGAATCCTAAACATTGGCTTTTACATGAGCTTAACGCCATTTATCGCTGGAATTTTTGATATTATAGAAAACATAAATTTACTCATCATGCTCAACGAAGCCCCCGCCTTTGCATCGTTTGTACCTTTAATTGCGTCACTATCTGCGACGATTAAATTTGCTTTTTTGATTGTTGGAGCAATTTTCTTCTTAGTAACATTAGTTCTTCTCGTTCTCAACAAAATTAAAAAATAAGAAAGAAAATTTCTTTTTTTTTCATTATTAAATCTTTAAATCTTCAGGGTTATGACGTAGTAGTCATCCATGAAAACAATAAATTCGTTTAAACCTTATCAGCGTAAAAATTTAACAGGTCGTCGAGCCAATTAAAGATTTCTTCTTTAGATAAATTGTCAACATTGAATTTCAACCGCTCTAATTCTTTAAGAAGGTTAAGCATTTCTAAGGGAATTGATCTTTGGCACAATTCAAATAAAAGTTCGTTAGTTTTTGTGATTAACTCTTTTATCTTAGAGACTAAAGGTTCAATATCGGGCATATCCTCAAGACTAACGAGGATATTAATAAGACTGAAAAGAAATTCCGTTTTATTACCTTTAAACGAGCTGTCGAATCGATAATAGTATCGATCTAAATACGCTAGAGGCACTATTTCGTCGTAAGTATTTGCAATTTTAATTATCGATTTAATGTTTTTAAAAAGTAGCGAAGGAGACCAAGTAAATACTTGATAATTTGATTCTACATTCCCACTGTGTATCACTGGAATAAATTTATGGTCTTCTTTGAAGTGCCCAAAAGGGATGATGATAAAATCTAGCGAATCTGAAGAGGAATAATCTTTTACGTTAATATGCAAATTCTTTATTACGCTATTGAACACCGTCCTATGGTCCAGAATGTCGAACTCTATTTTATTTAAGTTTGGTTTGTAAATGTAAAAAATTAAGCCTTCAAATCCCTGAAATTCTAAATCTAACGAAAAATTTAACGTTTCGACCGTTAAACTATCCGTGTTGAATCGCAAATCTAATAGAATATGCGAATAATTTTCTATAAATTGAAAAAACCAGGGCGGGGACCTCTCTTTATCGAACGATATCATTTAATTTCTTCTCCTTTTCTATCCTTTTAGTTACTTTAAGTAGTAAAAACTAATGTCCTATACCTAATAAGAATTTCTTCACTTGAAGAAATATGTTCCAATAAATTAATTAAATTCAATATTTTTATTCTTTACTATTCAAAACTAAGACTATCCGTATAAAACTTTAATATTAAAAAAATAAATAAATAAAAAAATAAAGTTATAAATTTGGTTAGTTATAACCCAAGTTTTTCTAATGTGGAGTTCAAGCGAACTCTGTGAAACTTCATGCCGATCTCGTCTGGACTGAAGCCCATCGCTAAAGCGTAAAGCTCTGTGATATATATCACGGGAATAGCGTATTCGGTCTCGTATTTCTTACCTAAGTCTCGTTGTCGCGTGTCGAATTGTTGATAACACGCCGGACAATTTACCGCAATCACATCTGCGCCAGATTTTTTGATGGCGTCCATCTTAATCTTTAAGTTAGCAAAACCGTGTTCCTCATAGGCGTTAGTTACAGCACTCCCGCAACATAAAATCTCTTCTCCGTAATCAACAACTGTTGCTCCGCTTGCTTCTACGAGTTTTTTTAGCGTAGTTGGTCTCATAGGATCGTCTGATTCCATCCACTCAGCGGGTCGCATATAATGACACCCCGGGTGGACGGCAACTTTAAGACCGTTAAGTGGTTTAGTTATCGCTCCTTTGACCTTGTCTAAATTATCGCTCAACACATCAACAAAATGCTTTATGTCTATTGTGCCTTTATATTCTTTCCCGATCTTAGCTAACTCTTTATTGACCTTATCCATTTTCCATGAATCGTGCTTTAATTGATGCTGAACACCTCTAAGCGTGTTGGCACAACCATTACACAAAGAAATTATGT
>JAUWNA010000216.1 GCA_030612905.1 Promethearchaeota archaeon | reverse complement strand
TTCAATGGGTTCTCCTCGCTGGCGATGCTGAAGATAATTTAATTCCTATAAGACAAGTATATAACCCCGATGTAACTCTAGTAGGAGGTCAATCGGAATATTTGGGTTGGGACGCTTATTATAAACCAACTGATTTTTACTACGCAGATTTAACAGGATCGTGGGACGATAATAACAATAGTATATGGGGCGAATCTTCAGAATACTCGGGAACTATTGATGAGATATCGTGGATACCAGAAGTATATGTTGGTCGTCTACCAGCTGATAATATTGTAGAACTCTCTAATATGATCAACAAAACTTTAAAATACGAAATAGATCCCTTTATGGGAGATTGGATGAATAAAATGCTATTAGCAGGGGGTATTTCGTCATATACGCCTGCTGAAGACGAGGCTCGCTTAACGGAATATATTTGGCAGAACTATACGGCGTCGGAAATGAATTTTACTCATTTAACTAAAACAACAACTAGCTTCACACCTGCACCTGCACCTACACCCTTACCAAACGCTCTAAATCCAGCGAATTTCTTAAATGAATTAAATTCGGGATATTCCACAATAATTTTTGCTGGACATGCTGATCCAACTGTGTTTACAGATGCGAGTGGTTCTTCTTATTATACTAATACGGAAGCACAATTGAGTAGCAATAATTACACGCCATCGTTATTATATGCGGACGCTTGTACAACTTCTTCTTACGATAAAAACGATAATAGCATAGGAGAGCTCTTAATAAAACGACCTTTAGCGGGAGCAGTGGGCTACATAGGAGCTATAAGAGTAAGTTGGTATTTTGATTATGATACAAATCTTGAAAAATTAAATCGTGGCAACGCGAAATTGTTTTGGAAAGAGTTTTTCGAAGAAAAAAAGTTCCAACAAGGAAGAGCGTTATACGATTCTAAGGTTACTTACATGAATAGCGATTACTTCAAAAGAGGTGCTGCTTCGATGGGGCAAGAGTGGCAACGGAAAAACGTTCTTACATACAATTTGCTAGGCGACCCCGAATTGGATATATTCACAGATAGACCTAAAAGCGTTCCAAATCATTTTACCGAAAATTTTTACGAAGGTCAGCTCGTTTCATTACAAGTAAGAGATAATCTCAGTAGAATTGTTCCAAGAGCAAGAATTAACTTAAGAACATCAGATGGAAAATATCGAACCGTTTATGCTGATATAAATGGGTCTGTAGAGTTTAGATTACCAATTGGAGCAAACGAGAATTATAGTACTATTATTACGGGTCATAATGTAATTCCTTCTTATCACAACTTTACCACGCTTCCAGACACAGACAATCCCGTGGTTTCGAATGTAAATTATTCTCCAATAAGCCCCACAGTATCTGATAATCTTCTGTTTTCTATTAACGCTAGTGATAATCATTCTGGAATCGAAAGCGTATTTTTATTAATATCAGAGAATAATTTCACGGGTTTTTCGACTCATAGACTATCTAACAAATTCAATGAAAATAAACGGGAGTTTAACATCACATTAAACAAAAAAGAGCCTGGAAAATATTCATACATCGTAATTGCCAGAGACTTTACAAATAAAACTACCGTTTATTACGAGGAAAATTTCAGTTTTACAATACCTAGACCATTTACGGACTTCGTTTTAGTTATTGCATCAATCATGATTATAGGATTGGCAGGGATATCGACAACAATTATAATAGTTAGAATTAGAAGGCATAAAAAAGACACCAGATAATTACAATAAAATTAAAGCGTCATGGGCTATTCCTTTTAAATTTTTAAAAAAATGAAAAAATTTAATTACTATTCTATACTTTTCTATATACTTACAACCATATAAGAAAAGCATTTTACAATAATATAGCCAAAAACTTATGAGATGGTTGTTCATATTTCAAAACCATATAAATCGTAAACCACCTGGAAGTTAAACTGTTTTGCGTTGCAAATAGTACTGTAGTTGAAAGTCTATGGGAACTTGCAAACTGTGGCTTCGGCTACGGTCATGGTATTACAGGATAAAACCTGGTCACATCCGAAAAACAATCTGCCGAACAGATAGTTCGGGAACCCAGAATGCGGTAATTTATATGGTTATAACAATTCTTTAAGCCATAAATTATATAATAAGAGCAAATTAACCGTAATTTGAAGATTTGTATGCCTAGCAAATTCGTAAGAACACTAAAGACAATTGGAAGAAAATGGTTTATATTCCTTGTTATTGCAATTCTCATCGTTTTTATATTTTATCAATTAGCGGCTATTATAATGACTATTATTACTCTAGTACTGTTTGCCCTTTCTTACATTCCAACCCTCTTTTTTAATAAAAAGCTCAAAAATTTTTTATCGGATTATAGCTCAATCGAAGATAAAATAGTTGCAAGAAAGCTTAAACGTTCCTTACCCAAAATCCAAGAAAAGATGCACAATTTATCGAAAAAGCAAGACAAGAAGAATTGGTTGATTATTTTTATGAATAGACACTATATTTTTTACAACGAGGAGACCGTCGAAAAATTTCGAGAGTATTATATTAAAGGATTAGGGGAAAAAGAAATTCTTGAGAAACTTAAAAAAAGCGATATTAAGATTAGAGCTGAAATTAAAGCCATCGAAGAAACTTTAATAGAAAATAGTAGGTTAGAGGAACGAGAAGTTTCCGTGAAAGAATATCGAGATAAACAAAGGTATTCGTGAGTTAAATGAATATTCTTTAATATTTTCTTTCTTATAGATTAATTTTTAACATTGTTTGTTAATTTAATGACCGTACCTTCGACTTCTTTGGGGTTGCCTTTATCGTCCCTTATTAAATGAGAATTTAATTGGATATTTATTGTCTTTCCATCAGGTGTTTTAATTTGAGAGGTAAAATTTCTAACATAACCTTTTTTTAATAATTGCTTGTAGTAATTCTTTTGATCACTTGCGTTCGCAAAAAATTCGGAAGATTTGGAGCCAACCAGCGATATGGATTCACTCAAACCTAATATCTTATTAACCGTCGCATTGTGTATTATTAAATTTTCCTTGAATGCACCTTTATAAAATCCTACATCTAAATCGTTTAACATTCTTTTATAATTTTCTTCTGATTCCTTTAATTCTCTAGTTTTTTCCTCAACTTTTTGGATTAGGGTTTCGTTTAATAATTTCAAACTAATTTCAGATTGTATTAATGAATCATTTGTTAATTTGTGTGCTGTAATGTCGCGTATTATCACAATCACCAGTTCTGTTTCTCCTTCGAGGTTTAATCCAGCGGCACTTGAAGTAGTCCAACAGATCATTTTGCTCCCAATTATGTTGACATATTCTTTTTCTTTCTCGTGTATTTTTCCATCTAAAAAGGTTTTTAGAACCATACACTCTTTACAAGGTTTACCGCGATGCATTAAAACATTGTAACATTTTTTACTAGTTAATTGCATTCCAAATGTTTGTTTTGCTACGTTATTAACCCAAATAATATTTAAATGATTATCTACGAGAAAAATCGTATCTGTTAAAGAAGAAAGGACTCCTGCTAATAATTGATGACTGCCTTTCAAAGTTTCCTCGGACCATTTGCGTTCTAAAGCGTTACTAATAATTTCAGAAGTAGTTTGGAGTAAATAAAAATCTTCTTCTTCCTATTTACTTACCCTTTCAATATTATCAAATCCTATGAACCCATATAATTCGTTTTTTATTTTAATTGGAAAAACAAGTAAGGAATTAATCTTCAATTTTTCTAATTCTTTTTTTGTTGCGCTTGCTTCTTCTGGTATTTTTGATACATCTTTAACGTAAATAAAATCCTTTTCTCTACTTTGCTTTAAACTTAAAGAAAAGTTTTTATAATCTATAGTTGTTAAGTTAATCTTTTGTGGTTCTATTCCCTCAGCACACCATTCTTGAATATAAAACTCAAGAGAATCTTTTTCGTTATACAGTGAAATATATGCCCTCATAGCACCAATTAGAATCCCCATATCAAGAAGCGATTCGCTAATTGCCTTATCAATGTCAATATTACCAATAAGTCTTGACGAAATGGTAGATATGAATTTTTCATTTTCAAGTTTTAACTTAATTTTTTGTTCGAAATTTTTACGCTCTGTAATATCGATTAAAAACGCTTGGATTAACTGCTCTTCACCGACCTTTATCAACGAGATTTGAGATCTTATCCATGCTAAACTTCCGTCTTTTTTATATATTTCAAACTCAATAGGTTTAATAGGTTTTCCTTCCGATAAACGAGAAAATCTTGATTTAAATAATGGAATAAGGTTTGAAGGATACGCTGCTAACTTCAAATAATTCTTGTTTATTAATTCGTCTTTTGTATAACCAGAATACACTTCTGTCGCAAGATTAACATCGAAAATTGTCCCGTTTAATTTTAATAGCACGATTGATTCAGGTGAATGTTCGAATAATTGTCCATATTTTTCTTCAGAAGCCATAAGCTTTTTTTCCGCTAGTTTCCGTCGCGTTATATCATTTATATGAACAATTATCAAATCG
>JAUWNA010000091.1 GCA_030612905.1 Promethearchaeota archaeon | reverse complement strand
TTTTGAAAATGTTTTCAATTAATGCTTCATCTGTAACTTTCTTAGGGAGTAGAATTGTTGATTGAAACCACTTTGGAGTAGCTCCAGTGCAAACAATGTCGTTTACATTGACATTTACGGCGTAGTATCCTATAGCATCTGTAGCAAAAGTAATTGGGTCGGTTTTCGCAACTAAAAAATTATCGCCCATATCAATAACAGCCGCATCCTCTCCAATGCTAGAGCCCATGATGACTCTGTCGTCTTTTAAATGAGTGTCAGAAACAAATTTATTTAACATTTTTAAGAGAAACTTATGTTTAAGCTTACCAATTGGAAATTTATTTTGATTCTTTCTCATAACCTTGTTTTTATAAGTATTAATGTGTTATTGAAATTTATTGAAATTAATTGATTGAAAGCTTTTATCACGATTATTTTTTATGTTTATTATATTATGACTTTTATGTTTTAAGTTAAATAAATTTAAATAGCTATTACAATCTCTTATACATAATAGAAGTAAATTAATAAATATATATAATTTGAAAAAAAGAGTCTGACAAATATGGGATTAGGTAAAGCTCTAGGATTTAGTCTTTTGGGATTTGTAGGGCTAAATTTTTTGTTTGTAATAATAACTGAAACTATTACTGGTAATTTAAACTTGCTTTTTAGCGATATTAGCAGCAATCCATTCATCATATTGCTTATTTGTTTTGGACCAATAGTTAGTATGCCGGGGTTTGTTTTTAGTTCAATCTTTGCTCAAGTTTCCATGGGAATTATTGGCCCTATGTTAATTCAAAGTATTGGATTCATAGTTTCTCCCTTTGTTGCATCATTAATCGCAGGACGAACTGGAGAGAATAAAGGGGGTAGTTTTGGTGGGTGGATGATTGTATCTATGATAAGTGCTGTAGTTTTGGGAATATTAGCCTTTCTAAGTCCAGCAACCTTATTGTATTATGGTATCCTTGTAACAGATCCAAGCTTAGTATTAATCTCCTTTTTGATAAGCGGAGCTGTAAACGGCGTATTCTACGGTTGCTTTAGTTTGCTATTTACTAAAGAAGAGATGTATTAGATAAATTTTCTTTTTCTTTTTATTTTAAAATACTAAAACCTAAAGTTCGTATTTTTATCTAAAGAATTTACAAAAAAAATTATTGAATTATTAATATATTCTTTTACTTACCTTTTCCGTACTTGTGAGCGAAAATTGAGTGAATTCCAAATATTAGGTTAAAAAACATAAATATTATGAATAACCACGTAGCTTGGAAGATTTGTATTTCGGACTCAATGGTTATTGCAAAGGCTTTTGAAACCTGAGCATAACTTTTCATTATTATCAGAAATAAAGCAATTGTATCGACTTTAAAGACTTTTAATTTAGTTTGTATATAATCAACTCTATCATAAACGACTCCTAAGATGTATAGGAACAATAAAATATCAATAATAAACGATGTAACAATGTAAATTGGGTTTCCCGATTCAGCACTAAAAAATATTCCAAACAATAAATCAAAAAGGATATATAAAGTGTAGAAGAGAGTTAGCAGAAAAAATAAAGTAATGAACGCCGATAACTTTTTCGTTATAATAAATCGAAATAGCACAACTACCATTAGAACTATGTTTACCCAAAACATTATTTGTAAAATTCGGATAACATAAGTGAACAAATCAGATGGAGTATGATTGAAAAAGGTTATTGTGATTCTGAAAAACCACCAAACTAAAAAACCAAAAACGCAAAATTCTACAAGCCGAATTATTATTCTAGATCTTTTATTTTTATACAAATAATCATCGACTTTAGTAGCAGAATCCATACATAGTTTAAAGGCAAAGAAAGAAGTAAAAAACAGATTTGCATTAAGGAGAATTAGTAAATATAAATTAGATGTTGGGTTAAAAATAGTATCAGAGAGAAAGACATTTAGAACTATCGCAATTATAAAGCAGATGAGGAAAAACCATTTGTTCAAATCATCAAGTTTCTTAAAAAAGGATATACAAAATAAAATTACATTAAAGAGTAAAAAACCGCCCCCAAATATAATTATAAATGTCCTAAGTGACTCGTTTTTCAAGTAAGAGTTAGTTAATATCAATACCCAAGTAAGAATAAAGGAGAATATAATAAATATGTAAATACGTTTTTTAAACACTCCTTTCAGTCCAGAAATAAAACCCATTAATTTTCCCCTTTAAGATTATAATTCAGATAATATATTTAATTTATTTTAAATATTGCTTTCAGAATTATTTTAGGTTTTAGTTTCAAATTATTAACCCCTTAACATATAATTTGCTCTAAATTTAATATACGAAAAACAATAATATATACAAAATTGAGATTATAGCCGTAATTACCCTCAAAAATAGACAATTTAGTAGGTATTATTGCAGATTACCGACAAAATTAAAACAGCACTACAGTTTCAAAAACAATGGGGTTTAATTATATAAATTTAAAATTCTAAGTGATAAAAATTGAGTTCAGGAAAAGCTAATATCAATTATTCTATGGAATCCTTTGATAGTACTAAAGCAAACTATTTATCTAATCTACCCGTTTTTGAAGAAAAAGAATTAATTCACTTAAAACAACAAGAATTTGTCAACAAATTAAACAAATTTTACGGAAAAATCATTGATGTCCACTTTTTCTTGTTAAACAATAAAGAATTAACCACCTTAACGAATAATCAAAAATTAGATTATTGTAGTATTCAAAGATATTTTATGAAACTATACCTAAAAGAAATTATAAAAAAATGTTAGTGCCTTTTTTACTTTTCATTTGAAATTTTGTAGTTGTGCGATTTTAAAAATTCAATATAATCGCAATAAAGCGATAGACTTCTCGCGGCATCTCTTAAAGAGAAAAAATATAGAACTCTCTCCTTGTGTAGAATTTTTTTGACTGAAGAAAATCTCGTCGCGAGTTCTGAAGAGTCAGCTATACTGGGCATACAAAAAACAAATGGTTTCGAAGTAGATTTCTGGATTTTTATCATACGTTTGAATACATGGTTATATACAAAATGCTGCCATAACGGAATCACAATAATATCGATGTTGGTATCTTCAATCACAATTTTTATACATTTTGAAAATATTTCAACAACAAAACCGGAAGCTCCTAAATCTATTGGGTTTTTCACATTTACATTTTCGTAAGGTAATATCTCACTAATTTTCTGTTGTGATTCCAAGGTTAATTCAGGAATTTTTAAATTGTATGAACTTAATAGATCTGTCGTATTTACGCTAGAACCTCCACCAGGAGTTATTATTCCTACATTTCTTCCAGCGGGTATATATCTAGGAAATAATAATTCGAAAGTTTTCATTGCATTCCAAAATTCTTCGTTGTCTTTAACGATTATCGCCCCCGTTTGCTTAGCCATTGACTGCCATAATCTTAAATCGCTTACAATGGCACCCGTGTGCGAAAAGGCTGCTCGAAAGCCATCATTCGTGTAACCACCCTTCCAGATGATAACAGGTTTAACTTTTGTTGCTTTTTTGAGCTCTAAAAAGAAATCATAACCCGTTGCTGAACCAAACGATTCTAGATAAGCTGAAATGACATGGGTAGTCGAATCTTTACGGAAGTGTTTCAGAAAATCAACACAATTCAGATCTAATTGGTTTCCAAACGATACTCCATACCTATACCTGAGATCGCGCTTATAACCTACATCTAATAATTGGCTCATGTGCCCTCCAGATTGAGACATAAACGAAATAGAGCCAGGAGTATTATTTTTTGCGCTAAATGTAAACGCCATTCCTTCAGTGGCGTTATATGGACCTAGACAATTTGGGCCTATTATCCTTGTGTTTGTATCTTTGATTATTTGTTTTAATTCTTGCTCTAATTTTAATCCAGATGAGTCACCCGTTTCAGAAAATCCGGAAGCAAATATTACGACCCAAGGGATTTCTTTTTGTACACACTCTTTTAGAACAGCAGGAATATATTTTGTTTTCACCGAGATATATGCCGTATCTACAGGATAAGGAATTTCAAGTACTGAAGAATAACACTTCCAACCAAGTATTTTTTCGTACTTTGGATTAACCGGGTAAAAAGTATCTGCCCATTTTGAATTCTTAAAGGCGGGTAAGTAAAGCATCGCACCAAATCTCGATTTTTCGCTCGCACCAATAAACGCAATGTGCGTCGGGTGAAATAAGGTGTCGAACTTAGCAAAATTAAAATCTTCGGGTGCCATTTGTATATAGGAAAAAATTTGAACTGTTTTATTTTTTTTGAAATTCAAAGATTAAAAAGCTAATACATACAAAATTGTCGTTTAATTTTGAATTTTAATGTAATAAGAAAATACAGAATATTAACTATAAATCGTATTTATCCTTTCCATAAAACAAATCAGGATAAAACGGTTCAAATTTCTCGTTAAACAACTTGTGATTCCGCCATTTTTTATCTTTATCGTTCCAAATAAGATTAATTAAAGGATTGTAAGTCTCTAATAATTTCAACTCTTTAAATGTTGATTTAATTAAGTTTTCTCCATCGACTAAATCGTTTAGTATAAGGTAATGATCGATTTCCAAATATTCAAAAATTAGATCGAAAAGCCTCTCAAATTCGTCGAGTTGACAATCTGGTAAGCGTAATTTTATCATCAATCCGTTCTCAAACTTTATCACTTCGTCAAATCCGTGAATATAATACTCTCCTTCTACTTCGTAAATGAATCCAACGTTAAAGAAGCTGAAGACTTTAATTATTGTCTCGTTTAGCTCTTGTTTAACGTTCGGTAAAATAATAATTATTTCTTCGATTAAGTCTAAATTTTTAACAGAGATATAAGGATGTATCAAGCCTTTATTTAATAATTCAGTGATATTGCCAATTATTTTAAAATATCGCCTTGTTAAATATGATTTAATATCTAACGATTTCCTATTATAAATTTGAGATAACGCTTTATATTCGGGGGAATCGGGACCATAATAATCTGAAACGTTCAAATCTCCAATGTTAAATTCTTTCATATCTGGAATTTGAATCTTATAATCGGGGTTAAATAATATGTTTTGAAAGTAAATTTTAAAGCGATTTGGGTCAAGATCCCAACCAGCAGAACTTAGGTTGTAATTGAAATGCAGTATTTGATACGCTTTTTTAACGAAAAATAAACAATACTCTCTGACGATTTTTTTCGATTTAGTTAACCAATTTAAATAAGTAGATATACCAGGATTGCGATATGGAAAAATATATTGGAATAAAAAAGAATTGGAGTTATCTATCTGGGCAGGATATTTAACAGATTGGAAAGAATTACTCATTAAAAGCTTAAAATCAATTTGATTGATATTTGTGGGATAGAAATACAAAAAATATTGACTCATTCCGAAATGCTTAAAAGAAGGCATAAAATCGATTGAATTAATGTAGTTTTTGAAGAAAAACTTTTCTTGGGATTCTTTAAACTCGCTAAGAGTTAACAATTTTTCTTCTAATTTATTATGGAATTCGACAAGGTCATTCAACTTATTAACGCTTAAATCTACATGCTCTCTTCTAACACGAGCCTCGACAGATTTAATTAAATGAGAAATATCTTCTTCTTTTGACCAAAATATGTTTTGTTGTTTATTTTGGATTTCTGGGAGTGGTTTTTGTACTTCACCAAGAATGTTTCTCACATTTAGGTAAAATTGTTTAAAAAGATCTTTTGTGTAGAAAAACTTTTTCTGTTCTAAATCGTAAAAATCTTTCCTTGAAAACGCCTGTTGAAGATAGCTCCACAAATATCTTTTAGCACTAATCAAATTTTCTTTAAAAAGATTAATCAACAATGAAATAAATGTCCCCTTTTCACTGCTACTTAAGTATGGAATTTGTAATACTACATTTAGTATTTCTCCAGAAACAATTGTCATTCTTTTTGATATAAAAGATATTTTTTTAAGATTTTCTAAAGTTTCCTCGTTATTTTTTAATAAAACAATAAAAACTTGAACCATTGAAACTACTATATTTGCGATTAAATTTGGTTTAATTACAGGTGGTTTGCTATTTAGGTAATAATCTAGCTTTTCCTCAATTAATTGATATGTTAGGTCAGATAATTCATAGTGTTCATATGAACTCAGTAATTTTTCTTCCTTAGATACATAAATAGTGTTTATCAAAGATCTGTTTTTTACAATCGTGCGAATTGATTGAAGATTGAAGATCTTCAAATCGTAACAAGAACTAATTACTTTAAAAAAACTGAAATATTTGTTAATTTCTTCCTCAAAATTCTCCTGTGATTTAAAATATAATGGGATGAATTGGTTAAAAATCGACTTTTTAATTGTTGAATTTTTAAAAGTAATGTTATTTTCGATTGAATTTGATATTCCTTGCTTTTTAAAATGTTCGCGAAATTTGAAGACACTGTTGATAGAAGGATTTTTAACTAAAATATCTTTAATTATGTTAAAAGTAATAATATAGTCATTAAGCATATTTTTAATGTAAAAGAATCCAAAGGATTCATTTGTTTTTAAAAACTCAAGAAAACTATTCCTGAGTTTTAACGAGGAATGGATGGTTAACAAATTTGTTTTTAAGTCAGTAATAAATTTCCTTTGACTAATAATTTCGTTAATAAGATCAGTCTTTAACAACTTAAGAGCTCCAGCCCTTCTTTCGAAATTAAATCCAGTTTGTGAAAAGTAACGAATTCTATCAATTATTAACCAATCGAGAAGTGACAAACTAGGCATAATAACTTCTTTTGCATATGCAATCGAAAAATCTAATTCGTATTTATTGTCATAGAATTTGTGATTTCTATTAACAATTGTTTTTTTATCGTGATATTCTCGAAAATAATTTAAGTTAACAAAAGATCCCCCTTTTTCAAGAATATTTAACCTAATTTTAAGAATATACCCATAATCTTTAAATTTCTCGAAATAAAGTTTTAATTCATCAAGGTAAATAGTGGGTATCACAAAATATCCATCAATATCGAATCCGAAACTATTTCTGGATTCCTTAAGAAGAACAAAAAAGGGCAGCTCATTAATGAATTTAAGTATTTCTGGTCTCTTAATAATGGGGTTGAATTTAATGCAACAATTTATTGAAAGTATATTTAATGACGGCCAGTTTACTTTATAACTCGGTGATACGGAACTAAAATTCTTAATCCATTGCATGTTTTCCGTAAATTTATTCAGACTTAGGTTAGTTTCAATCACCCCATTTTCTTTAAACAAGGTAAAATAATCTTGATAGTCTAACAATGCGGAATAATATTTTACTTGGTTGAATATTTTATCAAGAACTCTTATTG
>JAUWNA010000145.1 GCA_030612905.1 Promethearchaeota archaeon | reverse complement strand
TATCCAATTATTACACAAATAAAGAAAATCTTTCTTGGACTCTTTTTTTAACTTATTTTTACTTAAGCCATCATATTTTGGGCTATATAGTTCATAATCTAACCCAACAAAGAGATCAATGTCAAAGTCGTTTTTTAATTGCGTTTGTTTGATTCCAGTAGAGCCTTGAGGTTCGATTTTTGTATATTTAATATTTAACTGTTGAGCTTTTTCATCTAATAACTTCCTGAGTTTTTTAACAATTTCGTTGATAAGAGTGAGTTCTTCTTGGGTTGGAGTAATATCTTTTAAAATATTTTCAAAAATATCATTTATTAAAGTCATAAATAAGAGTCTGAAGCAATTGATTAAAGTTTAAATCATTGTTATAATATAAAGGAATTCAAAATTTATCCTTTTGGAATTTAAAACACCATAATTATTTCTTCTTAATTGGGGACCTTATCATACTCCAATGGTATATTTTTGTTCCGGGAGTTAAAACCTTATGTAAATTTCGAAAGCCAAAACGTCTATAGAATTTAACATTTCTTTCTGAATTCGTCTCAAGAAAAATAGTTTTATGGTCTTTCGCAATTTTTTTTATCATGAAACTTAACATTCGTCTTCCAATTCCCTTACCTTGATGTTTCGGATCAATACCAATAGTGGATAAATACCAATGCGGAGTTGTGATCAATTTTTTATGTAAATACCCACAAAAATCTTCGTTTTTTCTTAGAATATGTAAATTTTTCCACTTAATTTTAAATATAAGAGAAAGGGAACCGCTCTTTATTGATTTCCATATTGAAACGAAAGCATTTTTAGGTGGAAACCATAACGATATTCCTTTCAGATTTGAAGTGGATAAGACTACACCATGTTTCAAACAGTATTTAATCTGAAATTTAAAAATTTTGAATAAAGTCTTGTGTCTTTCCTTATTATTGGGAATTAATTTAGAAAAAACAGGATCATCCAGAAAAGCATTGCTTAAAACCTCGCTAGCTAATTTTAGCTGGTCATTAGATAATGAGGTAAATTTTTGGATTTCGAACATATTTACATCCCCCACCAAGCATGTTGGAGTTTACATTGGATTTTAATATATTCTCGTAAAGCTTGCTTTTGATCTATAGTTAATTCATCTAGAAATTTTCCCATTAATTGTCTTATATAGATCAAATATTTAATTGTTACGCTTTCCCAATGCGTTAAAAACATTTTAATAATCTTTAAGTAGGAACTTATAAGCAAAAATAATTCATTTCATAATATTATTTTTCAGTAATAATATTATAATACTAAGCTATAATTAATTTAAGTAGCTTATTTCTACATCCCCCACCAAGGATGTTGTAGTTTACGTTGTACTATAATATATTCTCGTAAAGCTTGCTTTTGATCTACGGTTAATTCATCGAGAAACTTTCCCATTAATTGCCTTACATGAGATTCGGGTACGTTCACATATAAAGTTTCGTCTTTCTCTATATCTCGTCCTATTTCTAAGCCACGAATTGAAATAGCAACTTCGGTGTCTTTTCCAGCTTTCTCTACTGTCTTTCCTTTATCTTGAATTTGGTGAACTCTTCTAGCTTTTACTCCATTAGCAGTTATTAAAGGAACTTTCGGGTATAAAGTTCCTGCTTCTACAAGCACGCCGAAAACCGCGGGAGCTGAATTTCTAAATATAAAATCGGGAATCATTTGTAGCTTTGCTGGTAAAACTAATTCGCTTAATCCTTTTGCGGTATCCTCGGCTTTTCTTATTTCTGCATACTCAATATAATCTTCAAGTAAGCGATATATAACGTTATTTGTAAAAATTCTAACATTATCTCCTATTGCTTGTTCCTTAGCTTCGGGTAAGATAGCCACGTTAAAACCTAGAACAACTGCTGAATATGGATCAAGAGATTTAACTAAATTTGCATTCATAATATCCTCTTTCTTAATTGAACCGACATCGGCAATACATATTTTCACACCGTTTTTTGTAAAATGATTTTCTAAAGCTTCAAGCGATCCTAAAGTGTCAGCTTTCAGGACAACGCCTGCTTTATCTGTTTTTATCCGTATACTCTGAACTTCTTCCAATATCTCATTATATATCGTTTCCTCCTCAGAAGGTGCCCCAATAGTTCTAAATGGTGAACCTGCAACGACATCATCTATATTGGGGGCTATAACCTTAATTCCTGATGCGGCACTTACAGATTCTTCAAAGTCAAATTTTTGACGTGGGTCTCTTATTTCATCCATAGGTTTGGGTCTTAATAACGCACGAACCTTAGATTTAATAGGTTTCTCTAAACCACCAACAATAAAATCGTCCCCTTTGTTAATGATTCCATCGTAAATTAAAACATCCATAGTAACGCCTTGTCCTTTTTCTTTCTTCACTTCCAAAACAACGCCTTTAGCTGGACCTTCCGAGAACTTCAAGTTTTCCGTTAAAAATTGCTGTACTAAACCCATTAAAACCATTAATAAGGTAGATATTCCTTCTCCGGTTTTAGCACTTGTAGGTACAATTGCTATTTTTTTAGTAAAATCTTTAATTTTATCGTATCGATCTATTCCTTTAAAACCTTCTTGTAAGAAATCTACGCCAATTTGTATTAATTTTTCGTCAAGAAAATCTTTTACATGGGGTCTTTGCTTATTGTATGAATCTAAAAAGTCTGCGTCTTTAGTAGATTTCCACCCAGAAATTCTATCGATTTTATTAGCAGCAATTACAAAAGGCACTTTCCGCTCTCTTAAAATTCTAACTGATTCCCAGGTGATTGGCATGTTTCCAGCGGTTATATCAATTACCAAAATCGCAATATCTGCAATGGCTCCACCTCTTTTCCTAAGATTCATAAACGCGGCGTGACCCGGAGTGTCGATAATTAGGATTCCAGGTAATTGAATTTCTTTTTCAGCAAATTCTTGTTTTGATTTCCTTAAAAATTCTCTAATATCCTCTGTTGGAAAATAAGACGCTCCTATGTGTTGCGTAATTCCTGCGGCTTCTCTTTGTTGTACTACCGTCCCTCGAATGTAATCTAAGAGAGAGGTTTTACCATGATCAATATGACCTAGGATACACGCAATTGGAGCGCGGATAGTCTTAGATTCAGATTTACTGTTCATTTACAATCACTATCTGAAAAAATTAACTAAATTTCTTTCAATATTTGTAATAATTAAAAAAAGTATCAATCGATTTAGAATTTATTGAATGAAGAGTAAAAATCTTTAGTTTAAGAATAGTGATTTTAGCTGTGATTTAAATATCTTTTAAGATATTTTGCGGTATATGACGTTTTATTATTAATAATCTCTTCTGGCGTTCCTTTTACGACTAATTCTCCGCCTTTTTCTCCACCCTCAGGTCCAAGATCAATTAAGTAATCTACGGATTTTATTACATCCATGTTATGTTCTATAATTACAACTGTATTACCTTTATCAACCAATTTTTGAAGTACTTTCAACAAAAAGTTTATGTCATGTGCATGCAATCCTGTAGTTGGTTCGTCAAGTATATATAACGTATTCCCTGTGCTTGTTTTTCTTAGTTCTCTTGCTATTTTCACACGTTGAGATTCACCTCCGCTCAATGTAGTTGAAGATTGACCCAACTCTATATATCCTAATCCAACATCTACTACTGTTTTTAAAGTTCGTTTTAAATTTGGAATGCTATCGAAAAATTCGAGCCCTTGATGAAAAGTCATTTTAAGTACATCTGAAATCGTTTTTCCCTTAAATTTAATTTCTAAGGTTTCAGCGTTATATCTCTTTCCGTTGCACAAATCGCATTTAATGTAAACATCCGGAAGAAAATACATCTCCTTAAGGATGAATCCTGTTCCTTTACATTTTTTACAGTGACCTTCTTTAGTATTGAAGCTGAATCTTCCTTTCTTATAACCCCTCTCTCTTGATTCTTCAAGTCTAGCGAAAATATCTCTTATATAATCTAATGCCTTAGTATAAGTGGCTGGGACCGACCTAGGAGTTCTTCCAATTGGAGATTGATCTATGTTAATTATTTTATCAATCTTATCGTGACCTTTTATTTCGTCAAAATCGCCCGTGCTTAAACGCGAACTGCGAGTATTTATAATGTTATGTAGACCTTTGTATAAACAATCGATTATCAAACTTGTTTTTCCCGCTCCCGAAACGCCTGTAACACACGTAAATAATCCTAAAGGAATCTTGATACTTATATTTTTTAGGTTATTTTCTCGCGCACCTTTAATTTCAATAAATTCGTCATTAATGGCTCGTCTTTTTTTAGGGATCTCAATCTTTTTTTTCCCTGATAAATATTTACCAGTTAAGGTTTTTGATTCTAAAATTACTTCAATAGGTCCTTCAGCAACGACTTCTCCCCCGTGCTCGCCTGCTAAAGGCCCAAGGTCTATAATATGATCGGCATTACGCATAATTTCATCGTCGTGTTCTACAACGATTACGGTATTCCCTAAATCTCTTAATTTCTTTAACATCTGTATCAATTGGGAAATATCTCGTTGGTGTAAACCTACAGAAGGCTCATCTAACACGTACAACACACCAACTAGGCGGGAGCCTAATTGAGTTGCCAGCCTAATTCTTTCAGCTTCTCCTACAGAGAGCGTGTGTGATCTTCGGCTTAAAGTTATGTAATCCAGTCCAACATTTTCTAAGAAAGATAATCGATCTAAAATTTCCTTTAATACATCCTTTACAATCTTTTTTTGGAGCTCATCCAGCTTTAATTTTTTAAAATAAATCAATGAGTCTTTAACAGGTAAATCGGTTAATTCGGCAATATTAAAATTATCTATTGTGATTGATAGACTTTCTGGTCTTAATCTTTGACCCTTACACTGTGGACAGTCAATTCGATTCATAAAACTTTCGTAAATATCTCGAGCCCACTCTGAACGCGTTTCCATATATCTTCTGTGCAACATAGGAATTAGCCCTTCGAAAGGTCTAGCAACATGATACGACGATTTTATTTCATTTTTTTGATTTCCAAAACCATTGTTTTCGCTTTCGAAATGGAATTCTATTACTTCATCTTCCGTTCCAAATAAAATCTTATGCAACTTTTTTGGAGCGATATTCTTTATCGCTGTTTTATCGGTGTCAAACTTGTAATGTTCAGCAACTTGTCTTACGGATTGCCAAAAATATCCCGTTAAAGTACCAAAACCGGGTATGTTTCTAATCGGAGTTTCTTGAAGTGGAACATCAGAATCTTTTCCTAATACCAATTCGTAATCGAATTCCATTACAGTTCCTAATCCACTACAATATTTGCAACTACCGTGTGGTATGTTAAATGAGAACATTTTATGGTTAATAGGTGGAAAAGAGATACTACAATCAACGCACGCTAAATGTTCAGAATATGTCTGTTCTTCCTTCTCAAGAACTTCTACAATAACGATTCCATCCGTTAGAGTTAAAGCGTTTTCGATTGAATCTGCTAATCTGGTTTTGATATCATTTTTCATTACTAATCTATCAATAATTACATTAATATGATGTTTTACATTCTTGTCCATAGGGATCTCTTCGTCTAAAGTATATTGAATCCCATCTACCTCAACTCGGACATATCCTTGTTTTTTTAGATCTTTAAGAAGATCCTTATATTCACCCTTTCGATCTCGAATAACGGGTGCTTTAACCATAAATTTTTGATTCTCTTCTATAGAATCTAATATTTGTTGTATAATTTGTT
>JAUWNA010000267.1 GCA_030612905.1 Promethearchaeota archaeon | reverse complement strand
AATTGGGACCAAAAAGCCGCTTATTATCGAGATGTAACTTCGATGTATGGACTTCAAAATTTAAGAAAATTGAGTGGCAAGGAAATTTCTTTTAACAATTATCTTGATATAGATTCTTGTATGCAAATGCTTTTAGATTTTAGTAAGGAGTATTATCTTACAGCGATATTGAAACATACCAGCCCCAATGGGATTGCTATTGATAAGACAGAACAATTAGAATCTGTTAAAAAGGCATTTAATACAGATCCAATGTCCGCCTTTGGAGGAATATGGGGGGTAAACAAAGAATTAACAGCAAATGTAGCTGATTTTATTGTAAATAAAGAAAAGATCTTTGTGGAGGTTTTACTAGCGCCCTCTTTCGAACAAGAAGCACTTGAAATACTCAAACAAAAGGAGAACATGAGAATTATAGAATATGGCGATTTATTAGATAAAAGAGAAGAAATATATAAAAACCCCGAAATTAGAGGTGTACTGGGAGGTGCAGTTGTCCAAGAATACGATTACAAACCTATTATTAAGGAGTGGAATGTAGTTAGTAAAATGCAAGTAACTGAAGTTGAAAAAGAGGCTCTTATCTTTGCGTATAAAGTTTCAAAATGGGTAAAATCTAATTCTGCTTGTTTTGTTCAAATTTATAACAACGGTATTAATACCATAGGAATAGGAGCAGGACAACAAAGTCGAGTACATGTGGTTAAATTAGCAGCCCAAAAAGCAAAGGAGTTTGGTCACCAAGATGAATTAAAGAAATCCTATATGGGTACTGACTCTTTCTTTCCTTTTCCAGATGGTTTAGAAGCTGCAGTAGATGTAGGGGCGAAAGCCATAATCAATCCAGGGGGATCTATAAGGGATGAGATGGTTATTAAACGAGCCGATGAACTAAATTGCGCTTTAATATTTTGTGGTAAAAGGGTTTTTCGACACTAAGAAATCTATAAATTAATTCAAATTATTATCTACTAATACTTCAAATTTTACAATGCAAATCATTTTGAGCGTTTTCAGTTAAGAAGAATAAAAGTTTTTAAATCCTTACGAATAAATTAATACACGAAGTTACTAAAATTCTTTTTTTACTAAGGGAGGATCTCATGGACTTTTTTTCTAAAAATTTACGCGAAACATTAGAGGCGATAAATAAATTAATAGATAATAATGTCAATTTAGTTACTACTAAGAAGATAAGAAGATGCAATAACATTAAACCCTCTAATCGGTCTAAAATTAACTTTATTTGGAGATCTCTCGATATTCTTGAAAAAGAAGGTATTTTAGAGATGAATGGCATGAATTCACCTAAAGCTTATAAAATCAAATCAAATCAAAAAATTAATATCGAAGAAATTATCTCTCAAATTGGAAATAAGAGAATTATTTAGAGAATCTCAAAATTTTCATGTTAAATTTAATTGGATTAGCAATTCATCTAATTTTTTCCGACTTTCTACATTATCCACGTCTTTAATTAACCTTTTTTGGTAAAAAATTATATTTCCATATTTTACTTCTAACGCATTGAATAATTTTACCCACTTATTAAAGTCAGATATTAAATCTATGACTTCTGGATCGTCCTCAAAAGATTTTACATTCTCTTTTTTTTCGGGAGACAGTGATAGGGTTTTGTATTTTTTAACTGAATAACCTTGCTTTTTTAAAAGCGTAATGTTAGCCTTTCTCACAAAAGCTTCTATGTTACTTCTCCACCGAACATATTTTTCATTAATATTATCAATTGTTTCTTGAATTAGTCTAATTTCTTGAGGAAATATAGTTTCATTCTGTTTCGTTAAGACTTTTTTTATTTTTTCAAACTCTAAATTAAAATTTTTAACATAATTATTTATCGTTTTTTCAAATTCAAATAAAACAGAGTTATAATTTTGAGCAAACAAAACATCGGTACTAGCAAAAGTTAGCGTTTCATTGTCAAAAGTTCCTTTTAGCTTTTTATTGTTTAGTAAAAGGTTAAGAATTGAATGTAAGATCTCAATTTCTTTATCGTTCAATTTTTTTCCGTAAAAAATGTCGTGGAAAGAAAACATCATACTATTTTCCAGTATTAAACTTTCGATTCCTTTTTCAGTGTAAAAAGTCAATTCACCTTCATTATTATGAAAAATACCTCTTATTTTTTCATCGCTTTGTAATTCCTTTAATAAATTTTCGACTATACTTGAGGAAACATCTATATCTCCCAAATATATCGAATTTTGAGATTTAGATTTTTTTATAAGCATTAATTTGATGTCTTTTTTAGCATCGTTAATTTTCAACTCGTTAAAAATAAGAAAGTCTCCCTTTTTAAAATAATTTAAACCTAGATTATTGATATATTCTATAAAATCATCGTAAACCATCCCTGTTTTCTCACTATATTCTTGGATTTTAATTTGATCCTTTTCTTTTATTTCTACCTCAATAAGTTTTAAATTTTCGTCTAATTTTGTAAGAATGTGATTTCTTTCTATGTTGAGTTCCTTTGCCAATAAATTTATTTGTATTTCTTTTTCATCTGGATTTGCTATTGAATTTATTTGCTCAATCTTCTGATTTAAAAACTTTAAGTAGTAAAAGATTTCTCTGTTTTTATCGAAAATTCCACTCCTTTTATCAATAAATTCATCTAAGATCTCGACGAGTAAAACTTTTTTAAGGTTTAGCTTTTCAGAGATAGCTGGTATTGAATAGTACCCAATCAATTTAGAATTTTCTATCTCATTATTGACCTTCAATAGACCTACATTGGTTAACCATTGAGTTCCTTTCCGATATAGCGTTAAATAACCCTTAGGTAAGTTTTTTATTAATTTAATAAAGTCTTTTTCCGTTAGTCGTTCACGATAGGTTTTTAAATCGATAGAAGTATTTTTTGCAGCTTCGGTATTTATTTGTTGTTGGATTTTTTTTAAAGAATAATACGCTGAATTGTTTTTACCAGATAGAAATACTTGTTTTGTCGAATTTGATATGTATTTTATAACTCTACTATTAAACTCCGGAGGTAAATAATCAAAATTTTTGAGGTTCACCATCCCCTTCTTATTTAAACTTTCTAACAGGTTTGATTTTACATAGTTAAAAGAATAAAAATAACCCAATTTTGAGTAATATCCATCAATATGATTCAACTTTATTAATATATTTAAGAATAACCTCAACTCAAGTTCAGTGTCAATTATTTGACTAAATATACCGAAAATTTCTCTTTTTTGTAATTTTTCGACCTTTCCAAATAATTTAATTAACTTCTCTTTCTCAAGTTCATAGAAATAAATTAAATTTTTCTCTTTAAACTTAATGTAAAAATAGATTTTATGGTCTTTTCTCTTCGTTTTTTTTTTGATTTTAATAAACTCTTCTAATGTGACTCCCGTTTTTTCAGATAATTCCGTAAGGTTATATTTTTTCATGAGAAATAGCTTATCCAGTTCGTTTAAAATCTCTTTTAATTCGAGACTTTCTACATCTATTTCCTTTAACGATGGAAAAATAGCTATAATCAAAGTTAATAATTTCGAATATATCCCTGAATGCTCTTTACTATAAAATTTAGTTAAAAGCGATTTCGAAGCGTCTCTAAAATCAAATAGGTTTTCAAAATCAAAATCAGAACACTTCTCTAAAAAATTTATTATTGAAACGAGATTTTCCTTATCCTCTTCTATAATTAAAGCATTTATCAAATCCTTTTTATAGGAACATATTAATTTTGGTTTTTTATCAACAATTTCCTGCAAGAAGTAATGGACATTATCTCGTATATCTTTATTTTCCTCACTCAACTTATTAACAAAATTTTGAAAGTATTTATCGATATACTTTTGATTTCTTAACATCGCAAAACCGATTATTATTAGCGTATTGAGCCTTAATTTTAGATCTTTTGAATCGCGATAATTTTCTACTTTCTTAAAGATACTCTCAGAAATCAGTTCGAAATCGTGTTCTGCTAAGATACTTAATATATAAGTTATCGGAACTATGTGTTCTTGTTCCTTAAATAATTGATCTAGTTGTTCAATTACTTTTTCTGCTTTTGCAGTCTTGTTCTTATCAAGAAACTTGCTGAGTTTCTCA
>JAUWNA010000293.1 GCA_030612905.1 Promethearchaeota archaeon | reverse complement strand
ACATACTCTGCACTTTCGGCTATAGGTTTAACAATATCCACATTAATACCGTAGCTACAAAAGCCATATCTATCTGGGGGGCTTACTTGAATGAGTGCCGTATCTAAATGCATTTTACCCAGTTTAAATAACCAGGGAATTTCAGATAAAAGAATTGGAGTGTAATCCGCTTGACCATCTCTAATGTATTTGCGAAGTGATTTTCCTATAAAAAAAGCATTATGTCTAAATAAATCTTCTAATCCACCTGCAGTTTCATAATAATCTAAGTCGCTTAAACTAAGAAAATGCAGGATTTCTACGTCAGGAAGTTCTAAACCTAAATCAATTAGCTCCTTAGTTAAGTCTATAGGTTCTGCACAGCCTGAATCTATAAATATCCGATCTCCAGGTTTTATAAAATTTTTAATCGCTTTTGTAACTGATACTTTTTTTTTACTGTATTTATTCATTAAAATGGATAAGTCTTCATTGCGGTAGTTGGACAAATAATCACCAATTAAATATTTAGCCTTACAATTATCGATAAGCATTAAACAATTTTAAATATAATCAAAACAAGCTTTCTATCATCTAACGGATTTGGAATTGTGTAGAGAAATTATTTTTTTTCAATTTTTTGGTGTTTAAACATCACATTCTTAGTTCTATGAAAAAAGTATCAAATTTACAATAAAGTTAATATACTTGCTTTTTTGGATTTTGCATGTGCGAGCAGTCTTCATAAAATGAAAGGATTCTGCTAACGCATCAAGATATGAAATATTATATAAAATAGAAACATTTTTGTTATTATGCATATACAATTTATCCAATTCAATCTGAATTTGCTTTTGGCTTAGTTTATCTGATTTCTTCCCTACTCTTCTTATAACTTCTTGTACTGACTTATCAAAGTGTATATCTCGAATACTTGTAATTAAAGAACTTGATACAATTGTATATAAAATTACTACATCAAAATCCGTGCCATGCATTGCCGTTAATTTGATTTGTATATCTTGATATATTTCTCTTATGTAATTATCGTCAATTCCTTTAATTATTTTAAAAGGTTGAAAAAAGCTCATGTAATTACCTTCTAAAAACAATTGAATATTATCGTTAAAGAGATCCTTAAATCTTTTAACAATTAGACCAGAGTTTTTTATTTTTATTGATATTTCAGGCGTTCTACCAATAATTGTATCGCTACCACTTAGATAAAACTGTTGTTTAATAAGATTATCTGTAACTTTATATAGGCGCTTTAAATTAGTATTTATAACCAAACCACCAAAAATCAATATTGCAAGTTTTGTTGAAATATTAGTAATAAAATTCTATTTTATTCTTTTCGGAATATTGTCAAACTTACGAATTCTAATAGAAAATATTAATTAGTTAGTGTTACATGAATATTATTAACAATTTATTACAATATTAAATAAATTTATCTAAAATAAGTGAAGTAAAATTAAAACTATAAGTGAATCGAAATGGGATTGAAATTAGCATCAACAATGGCAGTTCTATTTTTATTTGGGCTCATCTATGCATTGGTTTTTATTATAGGAGTCTGGTTTTTACCAAGTAATCTACTAGGTTTGTCGTTAATGATTGGTTTTACTGTTTTAATTGTACTATTTCAATATGGAATTTCCCCATTAATGATAAGATTAATTTACAGAATCGACTGGATTCCCTACGAAGATTACGCACGCCAATACCCACATTTAGCAGATGTAATAGATAAAGTTGTGGCAATTCGGGGGATTAAAACACCTAGAATGGGAATAATTCACGATTTAAACCCACAAGCTTTTACATTTGGTTATACAAAGAATAGCGCGAGAATTGTAATAACTGACGGAATATTACATTATTTAGACGAAGGCGAACAAAGCGCAGTAGTTGCTCACGAATTAGGACATGTTGTACACAATGATTTCATTTTAATGACAGTAGTTTTTGCTATTCCTTTAATTTTATTGACGATAGCCCGATGGTCTTACTACGCCGTTCTTTTTTCAGGCTTATTCAAAAGCTCTAAAGATGATGATGCGGGAGGTTATATTGTTTTGGGATTAATAGTAGTCGCAGTTGTATCTTATATTTCTTATTATATTGGATATTTAGTGTCTTTATTCGTTAGTCGAATCCGAGAATATTTTGCGGATCAACACGCTGCTGAATTAACTGAAAACCCAAATACATTATCCACGGCTTTAGTCAAAATAGCGTATGGATTGATAGCGGGCGGTACCGAAGCTGAAATTAAAGAAAGGCAAAAATCAAAAGTAAGAGGACTTCGAGGTTTGGGGATTTTTGATCCGAAGAAAGCGAGTCAGTTAGCTGCGCAAAGTATGGACAATCATGGTCGCGTTTCGAAAAGAGTTGTTCAAGCTGCTGCGGGTTGGGACCTTTTTAATCCTTGGGCAAAATATTTTCAAGTATTTAGCACCCATCCTTTACCTGCGAAAAGAATCCAACGATTAAATGGGCAGTGTGCCACCTATGGAGTACCTGTTGAATACGATTTTTCCGAGGCAAGAATTATAAAGGAACAACAGGCGGGAAAATCTATGGTCGGCGAATTTATTACCGATATTTTCATTAAACAGTTGCCAACGGTTATTTTTATAATATTAGCTGGATTGACAGCCATCTGGATCCTGGGATTCATAGGTTGGATATCCATAGGAACCTTAACTACATTAAACAATTTGATCCTTCTATGGGCTATTGGATTTTTCATTATGGGTTTGGGAGTTATAGGACGAACTTCTTTCATGTACCGAAGCGGGTTTGAACCGAGTAATGTTGTTGAATTAATTACCAACATAAAAGTATCGCCAATTCGTGCTGTTCCTGCAATTATCGAAGGGAAAATAGTCGGAAAAGGAATTCCAGGTTATTACTTTGGAGAAGATCTATACTTCCAAGATAACACCGGTCTAATGTACATTGATTATCGATTCGGAATTAGCTTGGTAGACTTTTTTTGGGCTCTTTCGAAAGCTAACAGATTAGTAGGACAACGGGTAAGAATTAAAGGGTGGTATAGACGAGGTCCAGGCCCATACTTTCAAGTCGACACGATTGAGACAGAATCAGGTAAACGGTATCGCAATTACTCGAAGCATATGACTTATATCTTAGCAGTGATATTCTTTGGTATTGGCGCCTTCCTTTTCTATCTCTGGTTAACTGCATTTTAATAAAATCTATCAATTTTTTTTTATTCTTTTTAACATTAATGTTATTATACAGTAAATTTATTCAAGATTTGTAATTTTACATAAGTTGATATTGAAAATGTTGGATATAGCTAACAAAAGACTGGAACTAATGGCACCTTTAAAAAACTATAAGTCCTTAAACGCCGTTATAGGTAAAGCTGATGCGGTCTATTTTGGCATAGAAGCTTTTAACATGAGAATGTTTAGCGATAACTTCAGATTAGAAGAGTTAAATAATATAGTGAAAAAATGCCATAACAATAATATTAAGGCTTATATGACTACGAACATAATAATATATGAAAACGAGTTCGACCTCCTCAATATTATTTTAGATAAAGCCGTAGAAGCAGAACTAGATGCCGTCATTATTCACGACCTTGGAGCTATTGAAATCGTTAAAGAAAAAGGATTACCCTTTCATATCTCAACTCAAGCTAATATTTCGAACTCTCGATCGGCAAAATTTTATGAAGACTTAGGTGCCCAAAGATTAATTCTTGCTAGAGAATTATCTCTGAAACAAATTAAAGAAATAAAAAGTAAAATAAAAAAGGCTGAAATTGAAACTTTTGTGCATGGTGCTCAATGTACTTCGATATCCGGTCGTTGTTATTTCTCGGCCGAAACATGTG
>JAUWNA010000430.1 GCA_030612905.1 Promethearchaeota archaeon | reverse complement strand
TCGTGTTGGATAATTAAATTCATTATTTCTGTTGTTCCAGTCCAAATTTCTCCAATACGAGCATCTCTTAAAAGGCGTTCTATTGGATACACGGTTGTATAACCAATCCCTCCCATTATCTGCATTGATTTGTTAATAACTTTCCAGCATGCTTTAGTTGAAAATTTTTTGGATTCAGAAACTAATCTTCTTTGAAGAGCGGGTGGCGCCCCTGCATCTATAGATTTCGCAGTATTAAACACAATTGCTCTCGTTGCATCTAAATAAGTAATGCAATCCGCTACCATGAAGTTAACAGCTTGAAAATTCTTTATAATCTGTCCAAATGCTTTTCTTTTGGTGGTATATTTGGTTGCTATTTGAAAACAAGCGCGTGCCAATCCTATAAAACCAGAAGCTGTAGTTAATCGTTCTGGAACCATCATGTGGTAAAATATTTTACCCCCATCTCCTTCTCCTAAAATCAAATTCTCCTTAGGTACTTCTACATCTTTAAAAACCAGCCTACCGGCTCCACCACCTCTAGTACCTAACAAACCGTAAATATATGCCGCGTCTACTGCATCGCTTTTATCAACAATAAATAAACTTAAAGAATCGCGAGGAGAGGCTTTAGGATTCGTTTTAGCGTAAACCAAAAAGAAATCAGCACCTTCAGCGCCAACAACGAATCGTTTTTCTCCATTTAATATGTAGTGGTCTCCTTCTTTTACAGCCGTAGATGTAGCTCCAAAAAAATCCGAACCTCCTCTTGGTTCAGTTAATGCTTCAGCAGTAAATTTCTTACCCTTGCACATGGGCTTTAAATAATTTAATTTTTGGTCTTCTGTGCCAAATTTATTAAGCGCTTCCCCACATATACTCGGTAATGAAAATAAACAAGTTAATGAACTTCCTAATACACCAACTTCTTCTTGAGCAATAATTTCACTTTCCCAATTTAATCCACGACCCCCATATTTCTTTGGAAACCTTATTCCAATCAAATTTTGTTTAGCTAATGCCTCCATCCACTCACTTGGATATTGAATCTCGTCTTTATCCATTTGTTTTAATAACGAAGGTGGTACAGCATTTTTAACGAACTCTCGAACTTCTTCTCTAAATTTTTTATTTTCTTCATTTAATAAATAATCATACATTTTCGATTCTCCTTAGATGATTTATACTACAATTAAGTAATGATAGGTCTAATAAAAACAATAGATAAATCTAACTTTATTAGTTTACAATTGTTTAAATTGATAATTAGATATTGGATTTTTTAAGAAAAGAGAATGTTACTTTACAATATATTATTGAAATTGTAAATTTTTGATCTAACTATGTTTACAAAAATTAAAAATAGCTATAAAGAATATCCCAGCACATTCAAAGTGCTGGTACTCGCCTCTTTCATTGACATGTTAGGAGGATTTTTGTTATATCCATTTTTTGCGCTCTACATCACCCAGCGTTTTGGGGTGGATATGATCCAAGTGGGATTACTATTTACGGTGTTTTCAGCTGGAAATATAATTGGTAGCATGGTCGGAGGTGCGTTAGCCGATAAATATGGACGTCGCGTAATGATCATAATAGGTTTGGTCATAAGTGGGATAGGCAGTATCTTTATGGGGTTAGTGGACGATCTGAATGTCTTTTTCATTCTTGCGGCAAGTTTAGGTTTGGTTGGTAATATTGGGGGGCCTGCGCGACAAGCTATGGTGGTGGATTTGCTTCCAAAGGAAAAGCAAGCAGAAGGATTTGGGATTATGCGCATTTTTATGAATCTTGCGGCAACTGCAGGACCTATTCTTGGTGGATTTTTAGCCTCGCAATCCTATATGTGGCTGTTCTTAGCCGATGCTGTAAGCAGCCTTCTTACAGCTGTTATTGTATTTGTTGTCATTCCAGAAACAAAACCTGAAAAACCAGAAAACAAACAAGAAGAATCTGTTATAAGCACTATTATTGGTTACAAAGAGGTTCTGAAAGATGGAGTTTTTATGCTTTTTCTTTTCGTTTCGGCCATAATGGTCATGGTTTATATGCAAATGAATAGTACTCTATCTGTATTCCTATGGGAAGTTCATAATTTCCCATTGCAGAGTTTTGGGTTATTGTTAAGCATGAACGCATTAATGGTGGTGGTATTACAATTTTGGATAACTAAAAGAATTTCAAAGTACGCCCCCATGAAGGTAATGGCCATAGGAGCACTGTTCTATGTAGTGGGGTTTGGTATGTACGGTTTTATTTCTGCTGTTTTCCTATTCTTTATTGCTATGATAATTATCACGATAGGGGAAATGATTGTGACACCTATTCAACAAACTGCTGTGGCATCTTTTGCGCCTGAAGATAAGCGAGGGCGCTATATGGCAATGTATGGTTTTTCTTGGGGGGTTCCAAATTTATTTGGCGTTTTAGTTGCTGGACTTATCATGGTTAATATAGGACCAAATTGGGTTTGGTATATAGCAGGTATTTTATCTCTCATTTCCGTAGTAGGATTTTGGTCGCTTAATGGAGTAACAAAGAAACGATTTTCAAAAGAAAAGGAAATTAGACTTAGAGACAATCTTGAAGCATAGAGCTTAGTTCAATTAAGCGAAGATAATTACGAAATTTACCTCATCATAGAATATTTTTTAGACGAATAGCTTTTAGTATTACTAAGAGCTATACTGAGATAATATAGAGGGATATATGAAAAAGCGTGAAAGTTCAGTTTCACGATCTTCGATATTAATTTTAAAATTAATGATCAATTTCAAAAATAACCTTAAGATATTCGTATTTGGAATT
>JAUWNA010000546.1 GCA_030612905.1 Promethearchaeota archaeon | reverse complement strand
CCGTTAAAATAGTTTTGATACGCCTCAATCAAATGCTCTCTTGAGGCTTGTAAGGCAATAGAATCAGCTTCTTTTAAAAACGGAAACTTGACTTTATATTGTTTTTCGGTTTTATAAGTGTGCTTCTTAAGTGCATCCTTAGCGTCTATAAACCGTTCATAGACTTCCATCCTCTCAATGAGCATCAGATTGTAAATGAAGCGACTGCCCCCTATTGTTTTGTGAATCTGAGTCCGTTGCGTCTTGTTCGGATATATCCGAACATTGAAAGCTCGAATCATTTATAATTAAAAAGAAAGAATCGTTCTTTAAATGGATTATAGTATAGTGGTTTTATGATTTTTTTTTCAAAAAAATAGTGCTTAATTCATCACCCCATAAATGGAGGTGTTTTCTTAAGCGTTCATGATAAAAAGAAGGAGTAATATTAAAATTATAAATTTCAATTAAAGGCGTTTACAGGTTTATTGGGTAATTACCAAACTCTTTAGTGGCTTCAACCATCCAACGTAAGTTATCGACTTTTACAGTAGGGTGCATATTAGCTGCGCTGACTATATAACCGCCACCGGGTCCAGCAGTTTTAATTGCGTGCTTAACTGCGGCAAAGACCTCGTCCTTTGTCCCATAAGTAAGATCGTGCGCGACATCTATGTTTCCAAAAAGACACAATTTATCGCCAACTTTTTTCTTCACGAGAGCTAGATCGACACCTGCCGTGGGTTCAAGACTATGCAAGCCATCGAAGCCGCAATCTACAACGAAATCTAACAGTGGTGTAACATGTCCGTCAGTATGTAACACTATTTTTTTCCCCCGGTCGTGAACCGCATCAGTAATCGTTTTATATGCCGGAAGTAATAATTCGTTAAATTTTTTTGGACTCATCATCGGACCGGTCTTGTAAGCTAAATCTCCCGATTCTATAAACAATTCAGCACCAGCATCCATATAAGCGTTATAACATGCAGCAGTAAACTCAGCTATAACTTCGTGAACCTCTTTGATAAATTTAGGGTTTTTATGAAGCATTCGCGAGTAATAAGTAAAGCCCATGCCTTGCGAAGCGCTTTCAAATACGCCCGCTAAGTCGTTTGTGACGGCAACAAATATTTTATCTTTATGCTTCTTATTTATCCGGCGGAAGAATTTTTTAGCCATCTTGGTGTATTTCTCAGTCATAGGACCTTCTATGTTTTCTTTAGTCTCTTCCCATTTCTCAGGAGTATTCATAGTACCATATAAATAGTAAGGATTGAAATTACCCTCGTTATTTCGCGCTTCCCATACACGTCCAAAAATGTCATTCATTAAAAGACGGTCATCGTTCGGATCATCAAAAAAATAAAAAGGTAATATACCTACTTGCATACAGTCAAGCCCAATTGTCGCAGCTGCTTCTACACAACGGGAAAAAACGCTCGTTTCTACGCTTTCTACTAGGTTACTCAACTCTTCTATCCATCCATCAGGGTTATCGCGCTGTATCTGTTCTACGGTGTCAAAATCGGTAATTTGTGGTTTTCCTAATATTATATCTACGTTGTTCGCATCGATAAGAATGGTGTGGCATGGAACTCTATCTGGTTCTTCTATATTTAACGCAGCAAGAACTCTTTCTCTACAATCCATTTTTCTCATTAATTAAATTGTTTTTTAATATTAAATAAGATAATTGGATTCTTTTTAAAAATTTAATTAGAAATTTAAAAATAATAAGACTTTGTGGCAAATAAGGAATAATTAGTTAATAGAAATAGGAAAAGTCCCATATTTCTTTAATGTATTGTGCATCGCTAAATAGTTTTCTAATTTAACAGAAGGAGTAATACTATGTCCAGAACTTAGGATAAAACCCCCTCCTGGAGCAAGCTTTTTGATAAGATTTTTAGTGTAATTCTCTATATAGATTTGCTCTTTATCAGCGAGATCTTGTGGAGAAACATTTCCGATAAATGTAACTTTGCCAGAATATTTTTCATTGAG